>JAZGDL010000281.1:0-7196 GCA_036477795.1 Phycisphaerae bacterium | reverse complement strand
CCAACCCAAGGGTGCTGGTGCGAGAATCCTCTCTCGCACCCATTTGTGGGACAGGCTTTCCAGCCTGTCATTTGACCGGTGACCGGCTGGAAAGCCGGTCCCACACCCCCAGGCGGGGGGGACCGAGAAGGGATTCTCGGTCCAGCGGTCCAGGGTTCCAGCGTATCGGCCATCCCCGGGGCCGATCAGAACGGGGCGTCGTCGGGGCCGGGCGGCTGATCCGGCACATCCGCGCTCGACGCCGGCGCCGACTCCGGGGCGGCGCTGCGGGCCCCGCCTGGGCTGCCGAGGAACTGGAAGTTATCAACGGTGACGGTGTGCTTGCTGCGTTTCTGGCCTTCCTGATTGGTCCAGGTATCCAGCACCAGCCGTCCCTCCAGCAAGATCGGTTTACCCTTGCTGCAATACTGGTTGATCACTTCCGCTGATCTGGACCACGCGGTGCAATCGATGAACATGGTTTCCTCACGTTTGACATTGGTCTGCCGATCGGTCCAGGTGCGGTTGACGGCGATGCCGAATTTGCAGACCGGTGTGTTGGACGGCGTGTAGGAAAGCTCCGGATCGCGGGTCATGTTGCCCGCCAGGATGACACGATTGTAGTTCGCCATGGTTACGACCTCCTACTTCTATAAATCGGTGGAATCAACACTCGTTTTTTCATTCGTGGGAGGGCCAGGCTCCTGCTGAGCCGAGTCGGCGTGGGCGTGGGCGTTGGCGGTCGGCGAGTCTGGGTCAATCTTCTCCTCCGCCGGTGGGACCGTCACATCCGCTTCGACGCCGGCTGGTTTGGCTGTCACTTCAACTTCGACGCCCTCCGCTGGGGCCGCCACCGCCGCTTGAACGGTTCCCGACGGGGCCTGGGGCCCTTCGCCCGCGGCGGCAGCGGATTTGGCTGCGGCGGGCAGAGCCGGATACATCGCGTCAATCCGGCTGCGCGAAATGTCGTCGGCGCGTACCACAATCATCCGGAGAACACTCTCCGAAAGCACGCCGTCGCGCTCTATACCGGCGATGCGGTCCGGTTCCGCCCGGAAATAAGTCAACACATAGCAGCCGCGCTTGTGTCTTTTGATTTCGTAGGCCAGTCTGCGCTCGTCCCATTTGCGGCTGACGATTATTTCCGCGTCGGCCCGATTCAAGATGCGCTCGATCTCAGCATCGGTCTTGCCGGGTTCGCCGGCGAACGTGGAATCGAAAAGGAACATGGCTTCGTACTGTCTCAACGGTTCGTACCTCCAAGTGTGCTTGCATTCGTGATGATGGGCGTCATTTTCATTCCCCTTGTTGCTGTTCGGATTTTCTGTTGAAGCGGTTCATGGCGGCTGCGGTGCCCTGTTCAACCCAACAGGCCACCGCCTCGGCGGCGATGTTGAGGGCCGGCTGAACCGCTTCGGATTCCTGCCGGGTAAACTTCGTCAGGACATAGCTCACCGGGTTTCCCAGCGGCTCGCCGATGCCCAAGCGCAGCCTCGGAAAATCGGAGAAGCCGATCCTGTCGATCACGTTTTCCAACCCGTTGTGGCTGCCGGCTGAACCGCTGGACCGGACGCGAATATGACCCAACGGCAGGGCCCAGTCATCCATAATGACCATGAGATCCTGCTTTTCCACCTGGTAAAACCTCCCGGCTGACAGTACCGCGTCGCCGCTGCGATTCATGAGCGTTGTCGGTTTCATCAGGACCACACGCTCATCCGCGACCACACCGTCACCGTACCACGCGTGAAACTTCTCCCGTGACATGTCGATCTTCCATCGATCAGCCAACAGGTCGATCACGGCAAAACCGACGTTGTGCCGCGTGCCAGCATATTTGGGGCCGGGATTCCCAAGCCCGACAATCAGTTTCACGTACCCAACCCGCGATTACCGTCCGGCGGCTATTTGCCGGTTTCCTTCCCCTCATCCGCTGGACCCTTAATAAAATCCCTTCTCGGTCCCCCGTCCTGGGGGTGTGGGACCGGCTTTCCAGCCGGTCAAATGACAGGCTGGAAAGCCTGTCCCACATATGGGTGCGAGAAAGGATTCTCGCACCAGCATTTTTTCACGTACCCAACCCGCGATTACCGTCCGGCGGCTATTTGCCGGTTTCCTTCCCCTCATCCGATTCCGCAACGCGGCCGATGCGTTCCGGTTCGTCCGAGGCTTCCTCCTCCTCTTCTTTCACTTCAGCTTCGGCTGCGACGCTCAGCAGATGAACCATGGCGATCTTTTCCTCAGGGTCGCTGATCGCCACCACGCCCTCAGGCAGTTCCAGGTCTCTGACCAGCAGGTTGTCGCCGACATCCAACTCCACCACATTGGGGTGTAACGTCTGAGGGATTTCAGAGGCCAGGCACTCGATCTCAATGTTGTCGAGCAGTTGATCGAGAATACCGCCCTCGTGGATGCCCTTGGGCGTACCGCGAAGTTCCACCACCACCCGGACCCGAATGCGCTCATGAAGGTCAACGCGGGCCAGGTCCATGTGGATGGGGTCCTTGCCCAGATGATCGTACTGAATCTCCTTGATGAGATACTGGTTGGCCTTTCCGCCGAGATTCAGCTCGACCAGGCGGGCACCGTGTTCCATCTCCATGGCAACATCGTGGGCGCTGACCGAGAACGTCTCCGGTGCCTCGCCGTGTCCGTAGATGATCCCCGGCAGGCGGCCTTGGGCCCGCAACTTCCGCGTATGTTTGGTGCCGAGTTTGGTTCGTGTTTCAGCCTGGAGTGTTGGTACGTCCATCTTTCTTGTTTCTCCTAGTGTTCCTTCACAGTTCAACTGCAAGCCCACGGATTCGAATCCGTGGGTTTCGCAGTGACTTTGTCGTTTGGCAGACGCCCGAAGCGTAATCTCCGCTCCCTCATCCCATATTCCAACCCACAATTCGAACGTTGACGCGCCACTACCCTCCCACCCGGGCGTCAATCGCGCTGCATGAATCCGAAGGTTCCTTGAACAGGGCGCTGATCGACTCGTGATGGTGGATTCGTCTGATGGCTTCCGCCAGCAGGTTGGACACCGTCAGCGTCGTCAGATTGGGCAGACGGGCGCTGTCCTCTGCTGATAGCGCTATGGTGTCGGTTATCACCAGGTGCTTCAGACCGGCTCCGGACAACCGCTCGAACGCCGGGCCGGCAAACACCGCGTGTGTCGCAGCCAGGCATACCTCGACGGCGCCGTGTTCGCGAACTAATCGAGCAGCCTCCGTGGCCGTGCCGGCGGTGGTGATCATGTCATCGAAAATACAGACGGTCTTGCCCGCTACGTCACCGATAATGTTCACCGCGGTAGCCCGGTCTCCTCCCGTTCGGCGTTTGTCGATCACGGCCAGTTCGCCGCCCAGTTGAGACGCGAACTTGTTGGCGGTCTTGATGTTCCCCACGTCGGGCGAGACCAGCACGATATCGTTCAGGTTCAACGACTTGAAGTGGCCGCAGATCATCGGCGCGGCGGTCAAATGGTCCACCGGGATGTCGAAAAACCCCTGTATCTGATCGGCGTGCAGGTCCATGGCCAACACCCGGTCCACCCCCGCCGTCGTGATCATGTTGGCCACCAGCTTGGCGGTGATCGGGGTGCGGCCCTCTGCCTTGCGATCCTGCCGGGCGTAGCCGAAATAGGGGATCACCGCAGTGATACGATCGGCACTGGCACGGCGCAAGGAATCGATGAATATCAACAGCTCCATGAGGTTGTCATTCACCGGGGGGGAGGTCGATTGGATCACGAAGCAATCACGACCACGGACGTCGTCTTCCAGTTTGATGGTCGTTTCCCCGTCGGGGAAACTGTCGATCACCGCGTCGCCCAGCGGAACGCCCAGCCGGGCGCAGGTCTGCTCGGCCAGCGCTGGAACGCTAGATCCGGCAAAGACGCGAATGCGGTCCAGATTACGATTCGATTCCATGTCATACCCGGTGATCATGAAAACGTCGCTCCAGCATCAGCGTATTCACCACTTCCAGATCCGCAGACGAGTTGACGCCCATGGCGTCGGCCGGCGCCACCGTCGCCCGCGCCCCCGCGCCGTAGCCCTTTTCCAGCAAGATGCGCACGGCGTCGGTAATGTAATACTCACCCTGGGAGTTGTCCGGTGTAATCGCGTGCAAAGCCTCAAACATGCGCCTGTTGTCAAAGCAGTAGTAACTGATGTTGACCTCCCGGATGGCCCGTTGCCGATCGGTGCAATCAGCCTCTTCAACGATGCCGGTGAACCGCCCGGCCCCGTCACGGGCGATGCGCCCGTAGCCGCTGGGGTCCTCGAAAATCGAAGTGGCCAACGTCACCGCATCGCCGGAGGCGGCGTTGTCCGCGAGAAGCCCCGATAGCGTCTCGGATCGCACCAAGGGCATGTCGCCGGCTAACACGATAGTCTGACCGTCGAAGCGGCCCAGGACCTCTTCACAAACCAAGGCTGCGTGGCCGGTGCCCTTCTGCTCGACCTGCTCCACCCAGGTGATCCCTTCACGGTCGGCGCAGGCGTCGATCACCGCGTCCTTGCCGCATCCGACGACGACAACGATCCGTTCGACCCCCGCCTCGGCGCAGGCGTCCAGCACACAGGCCAACATCGACCGACCGCACACTTCGTGCAGCACCTTCGGTTTATCGCCGGCCATCCGGGTGCTCTTGCCCGCCGCCAGGATGATAGCCGCTGAATTGGCCATGACTGCCACCATCGTCTCCGAACTACCCGGCCAGGACTCGAACCTGGAATGCCAGGACCAAAACCTGGTGTGTTACCAATTACACCACCGGGTATCCAAGCCCGCGATCACCTCAGCGGCTGGTTCGCGACCGATTCAACGCACCAGCGCAGGGCACCAACCACCGGGGCCCAAGCCCGTCTACGCCCGCTTCAAAAATCCACAAGTAGACACCAAGCCACGCGAAGGGACGCGGCAACAGCCTGCCCGGGGCGGATGCCACGGACGAGTGTCGTTTGCCCGTGAGACGCCCGATGTCGTCCCCGTCGGCAAACATGTTCGCCCGCATCACCCCCGCCCAGCAAGCCGCCCGGCTCTGAGGCCCGAGCATTCAGCCGCGAAGATCGAATGCCCGTCGTCGGCGATGCCCGCTTAACGGCGCACTCACCGCACCACCCCTTTATTTAAATGCCGGGGTCTGTCAATCGTCGGCCCACTAAAACCGACGGCCAAGTACACTAATCGGCCCACACCGCCAAGTCAACCCGCAGCCGGCGGGCCCGACCACAAATCTGTAGGGCCGAACCTTAGTACATGCTTGGCGGAGGATAGCCGCTGTAGCGCCACCCCTTGTGGGTGGCGCCCCCTGGTGAATGCGCCACCCACAAGGGGTGGCGCTACGTTCGGAAGCGCTACCAGCGGGCGAATTAGCAGCAGGGTGCCCCGTCCATTCCAGGGGCTCGGTATCAGTGCAGAGTATCAGGCAAGGTTCATGGTCATCAGGAACTCGGCGTTGGTCTTGACCTTGGTGAGCCGGTTTCGGAGCAGCTCGACCGCCTCGACCGGGTTCATGTCGCTGACCACCCGGCGAAGCTTGTAGATCAGCTCCAGCTCCTTGGGGTCGGTAAGCAGCTCCTCCTTGCGCGTGCCGCTGGCGGCGACGTCGATGGCGGGCCATACCCGGCGCTCGACCAGGCGGCGGTCCAGGTGCAGCTCGCTGTTGCCGGTCCCCTTGAACTCCTCGAAGATGACCTCGTCCATCTTGCTGCCGGTGTCCACCAGGGCGGTGCCGATGATGGTTAGCGATCCGCCCTCTTCGATATTCCGGGCGGCGCCGAAGAATCGCTTGGGCTTTTGCAGGGCGTTGGCGTCCACACCACCGGAGAGAATCTTGCCCGAGTGGGGAATCTCGGTGTTGTGGGCCCGGGCCAGGCGAGTGATGGAATCGAGCAGGATGACGACGTCCCGGCCGTATTCAACCATTCGCCGGGACTTTTCGATGACCATCTCTGCCACCTGCACGTGGCGCGAAGCGGGCTCGTCGAAGGTGGAGCTGACCACCTCAGCGGTGGTGGACCGGATCATCTCGGTGACTTCCTCAGGTCTTTCGTCGATGAGCAGGACGATCACGAAGCACTCCGGATGGTTAGTGGCGATGGCGTTGGCCATCTTGCGCAGCAGCACCGTCTTGCCCGTTCGGGGCGGGGCCACAATGAGCATACGCTGCCCCATGCCGATCGGGGTTACCAGATCGACGATCCGCATGTTCAGTTCTTCCGGGGTGGTTTCGAGCATCATCCGCCTGTCGGGATGCAGCGGGGTGAGGTCCTGGAAGTTGGTCTTCTCGCTGACCATGTCGGGGTCTTCGTAGTTGATGGCTTCGACCCGCAGCAGCGCGAAATAGCGCTCAGACTCCTTGGGGGGCCTGATCTGGCCGACGACAACCTGTCCGGTGCGCAAACCGAAACGCCTGATCTGCGAGGGGCTGACGTAGATGTCGTCGGGGCAGGGCAGGTAGTTGTACTCCGGTGAGCGCAGGAAACCGAAGCCGTCGGGCAGGATTTCCAGAACGCCCTCGCCGTACATCATCCCGTTTTGATGAATCCGCTCCTTGAGGATTCCAAAGATGAGCTCCTGCTTATTGAGGCCCGTGTATTCGGTCAGGCCGTCCTTTTTGGCGAGCTCGTGCAGCTCGGAGACGCTCATTTTCTGAAGGGCGGTGATATGAGTCTCGCCGCGCTTGATCTCCTCGTACTTGGCGTGGGTTTCCGCATCCACGGCGGCGATGGTATCAGACTCATCGCCGCCGTTGCCCGACGTGGCCTTACCAATCATTGGCGAAGTTGAATCGCTGCTGTCGGCATCGTCGTCGACGACCATGGTTTCATCGCCGGCTCTCTCAGCCTCTGGGCTCCTTTCGCTGGTTGCGGTCTTCCTTCTCGTGGTTCTGGATCGTCCGGGGTTGGCTTTCGCCATCAGTTCAACCTCCTGTATGTGTGAAGCAATTCACTGGTTTGTAATCGCCGATTGAAACGGCGACATGGCATGGAACTCGAATCTCAAAACGCTTGTTACGCTTGCTGTCAGGAGAATGTCAGAATCAACCGGGCGATCGCCGGTTCTGCGAATACGTCGACAGCAAGCGATCAAACAAGTTAGCTACCTGGGAACGAAGCGCACCTGCGGTGGAGTTGTTCTCTACGATATAATCGGCGGTTTTCCTCTTGATGTCCAGAGGTTTCTGAAGTTTTTCTCTCCGATCAAACTCCTGCTTCGTCCAA
>JAZGDL010000280.1:0-11509 GCA_036477795.1 Phycisphaerae bacterium | reverse complement strand
TCGCGGTCAGGGACTCGACCCCGCTGTTGTGAACCTTGTCAAGAACCCGGTCCACCTCTCGGCGGCGCTCCTCCTGTAGCCGGGCTTCCCGCGCGGCGCGGGCCGCTTCTTTGGCAGCGCGCCGCCTCTCCCAGAAGGAAGGCCTCTTCGCCGAACCCTCGAAGTTCTGATCCAGCGAGGTGTACCCTTGCGAGAAGTCGTATCCGAACTCATTGCCGGTTTCGTACATCCCCGATCTGATCATCTGTCGTTGCTGCCAGCAAGTGAAATAACCGAAAAAGGCGATGGCGAAGAACAAGACCTCTGCGGTGGCCAGACCGATGATCCCGATCACGATGGCCCCCACCATGCCTACACCGGTGGCGATCAGCGTCGCCGGTATGAATCCCTTGCGAAACCACAGCAGGCATTGCAGGATGCGTCCGCCGTCAAACGGAAACACCGGAGCCAGGTTGAACAGCAGGATGATCAGGTTCAAGGTGAAGAACACCACCAACCAGTAGTACAGGCTTCCCGGCACCCAGGGCAGGTCGGTGTAAAACGGTTTGAAGGGGTTCGAGGGCAACGCTCCCCAGGTGCCCTTCCAGGACACCAAGAACACGCTGGTAATCAACAGGAGCACAACGTTAACAGCCGGCCCGGCGATAACCGTGATGAGATGAGCCCGGGGGTTGTGCGGCGGGCTGGTGTACGCCAGACCGCCCAGAGGCCACATTAGGATCTCATCGGCCTGTCCGCCGGCATAACGGGCGCCGAAGCAGTGCCCGAACTCGTGCAAAAGCACTATCAAGAACAACAATCCGATGGAGCCCAACCCGTAGCCCAGGCCCCTCCAGCCGCCCCCGTCGCCGAGGTTGTGGAACACGATCACCAGCCCGCCGAGCACGAACAGCAGGTGCACACGGATTCTGATGCCGAAGAGCGATCCCACACCGAGGGACCAGTTGATGGGGTTGTCCAGCGACCTGCTCACAACGGTGTTGCTCCCCCCTTCTTTCCCCTATCAAAGGCGGTCGGTTCGTTCGAACCGCCGATCTTCCGCTTGCTGGCGTGCGGTGGCCTCGTTCAACGCATGTTTTTCGCGATCGGTGAGCGAGGCGACGCCGTTGGCGTGAACCTTGGCCAGTATCCGATCGATGAGTTCTGCATCGGCTCGACGCTGCTTGAGGCGCTGTCGGAAACTAACCCGAGCGACCGGTTGGGGGCGCTGCCGCTGCCGCTGCCGCCCGTCCCACCAACGCATTCCCTTCATTGCCCACCATACACCGAACGCCAACCCCGCCAGGTGACACGCATCCCCGCCCGCATTGGGACCACCCTGCAAGACGTTGAGCACATAGAAACCACCCAACACCAGCGCGACTATGCGGATCTTCACCGGGAACAGGAAGTAGACGTACACCTCAGCGTGGGGAAACAGTACGGCTGCCGCCCCCAGCAAACCCAGCACACATCCCGACGCCCCGGCGGCGATGCCGCTGTGCAACCAGCCCATCAGGGACAGGATCATATAGAACAGGCTGCCGATCACGCCCGCAGCGGTATACACCGCAAAGAACCGTCGCGGCCCCCACAACTGCTCCAGAGGTCGGCCCAGGAAGTACAAGCCCAGCATGTTCATCAGAATATGCGTGAAGTTCCAATGCAGGTAGTCGCTGGTGACCAGCCGCCAGATCTGGCCATGCAGCACCTTTTCCGAGATCATCGCGCAGAATACAAAGAGCGGGCTCAACGACCGGCTCTCGGTTATCTGGCAAGCGACGAAGACAACGACGTTTATCCAGATCAGAATGGTGACCACTGATCGAGGCGAGCGGTAGCGCATACGCGACACGACGGGCCCGGCAGCCGCTTGGTATTCACGGGCGTAATCGCGGTCCTGCCATCCCATGGTCAGGCTTCGTTCCTCAAGAAATACACACCCAGGGCGGCCAGCGTTTTTCCGTCGCGGATCGAACCGTCACAGAGGGCCCGGCGCAGGCTATCGCGTCCACGAATCTCCACGCGGACTTGCTCGCCGCCCTCCATTCGCGGTTCGCCAACGGACAACTCAGTTGCGATGAATGCATGCATCAGTTCCGTGCAGACCCCCGGTGTGGAAAAGAAGCTCAGTAGTGGCTCAACGCGCCCGGCGACGTAGCCGGTCTCCTCTTCCAGCTCCCGAGCCGCCGTTTTGATCGGTGCTTCGTCCGCTTCCAGCGTGCCCGCAGGCAGCTCCAGCAGCTCCTCGCCGGCGGCGTGGCGAACGTTGTGAATCATCACGATCCGTCCGTCGTCCAGAATGGGGATCACCACCGCCGCCCCGGGGTGCACGATGATGTCGCGAACCAGCGATCGCCCGTCCGGGCCCCGGTACGTTCGGCGCTCGACGTCGAACAGTCGGGTCGAGAGTAGGCTTTCAACCATGGTAGGATCGGCCGAAGCGGGCCCGCGCACCTGTATTCTCTCCTCGTTTTTCATTATAGGAACACGGCCGCGCTGCCGCAATCGGTCGTCGCGCGCGCGACACTTTTGGTGGGTCCCCCAATGCGGTTCGGCACGGGGATTACGTGTGGCAAGAGTCTCGTAGGGACAAAACGACAATAGCCCAGCGAGTTAGAGGCCGCCGAACGATAGTTGAGCAGAATCCAGCCCGGTCTATATCGTGGTTGGTATGAAGAATCTGCCTTTTTTTTTGCGGTTGACAAAGATCAAATATGATATATGGTATATCATAGACAATATGATTAGCCCGAATCCCCGGGCGGTGGAACACAACGGGGACCGTTGTGGCCAAGGCCATAAAGCACCATGCGTGTTTCACCTTGATTAGGAATACGGTGCAAGGGACGGCGCCTAGCCGTCACTAGAGGTACGTGTATGCCCATCAAGGTGGAACTGCATCCGGACGTGGAGTGGTTCCTTCGGCACAGGTGCAACGAGAACGAAGTCGACGCTTTCTACGAGCGGCTTGAGGCTATCCGGACGGCGCCGATTCAGAACTCGGAGGCGCTGGTTGATCCGAAGATCAGCCAATACGTGCTACGTGGCTTTCGGTTTGGGGTGAATATCGCCGCGTTTGAATATGACGCGGCGATGAATCGAATCAGGGTGCTTGTATGCCGAACGTCTCTTCCAAGAAAACGCGGAAAGCAGAATCGCGGCGACGGAGGCGCAGCGTAGCGCCGCGGACGGAAAGGGCGTTTGCCCACCGCTACGTGATGGAGGACGACCAGCCTACGCACGTGTTGGTTCCCATCGGGGAATACGAAGATCTGCTGAAAGCGCGTATGGTGGAGCAGGCTACGTCGAAACTTCGCGAGAAGAACGTCGGATGGGTTGATGCCCAAGCGCTGGGCCGGCAACTGGCTGCGGAGCGCATTGCTCAGGCACGAAAAGCCAAGGGGGTTACGCAGAAACAACTCGGGGAGAGACTGGGACTGCCGCAGTCGCAGATTTCGCGGATTGAACGCAACCCGGATCGCACGACGGTGCGGACCCTCAAGCGTATCGCCAAAGCATTGGGTGTGGACGTGCGGGCTTTGCTTTGAGCGAGCCGACCGAGAACGAATTCATCGGTTCAGCGACGTGACTCCAACCTTGCGTGGTCCGCCCGGCGGGCCCTATTTGTGGGCGGCGCAACCGGGAATCGGCGCCACCCACAAGGGGTGGCGCTACAGAACCCCAACCCTACGTGATCCGCACGTGCCGTCGATGAGGTTACTTCACGTTGTGGTTTAGGATGTCGTCGTCGGTTCCGTCGGCGCCGTCGGGGCCCAGGCTCCAAAGATCAAACCGGTTGGGTTCGTCGGGATAGGTCTTGCCGGGGCATGCATAACGCAACGTGTTGCCCCACTTGTCGGTGAAATGCTCCTCGGATTCCATGTAGGGCCCTCGCCATTCTCTTGGTTCGAGTCCCTTGGGTCGATTGAGCAGGGCGTCGAGCCCCTGATCGGTGGTGGGGTATTTTCCGGAGTTCATGCGAAACTCATTGAGGGCCCGAACGACGGTTCCATCTCTGAAGAGCATTACGCGGACGGATTGAGTATCGCTGCCCCACTTTTCTTCGGGAGTGGGCTCTTCCTCCTCGCCGCAACCGCCGACGAAGGCCGCCATGGCTAGGATCAGCAACATCGAAGTAAAGTTCTTCAACATCATGTTCTCCCACAGTCGTGCATCTAACCTGCGGCTCCGACCGCCGCGCCGGGCGCTGACCTCGGAGTGCTTTGTTCAACGATGCGTGATATTACCAGGAACCCCCCCGGCCCGACAAGTCGCCGGGGTGATTCGACCGGCGGAATAGTTGCCGTGATGCCAGCCCGGTTTTCCCATGTTCGTAGCCCGCTTGCTGCGCAATGATTGCAGTACCACGAGGTTGTGAACGGTAGGGTGTATTATACGGGCTTCGGGGCGCAGCGGCGGAGGTTGAGGGCGTTGTGGACACGCTTGCGTTCAGGTCTGGACAGGCTGGGCCAGCTCGCGGAACTTTCCAGCCGGGACGGTGACCGTTTGCCAACTCGCTGAGCGGGGCCGGGCGTGCTGGGCGTAGCGTTCCACGGGAACGGCCAGGAAAGCGTAGTATTGGCCCCGGTAGGGATGCACGTGCGCGGTCGGCTGCTTGTCTTCCGGGCCCAGCAGATGGTAGGCGAAGACGATCATGGCTACAAAACCGTCGCCGAATACCTTCTGCCACTGGGTCAGCCCGTCAATATCGGTCTGGGGGAGCCAGTTTTCCCAATATCGCCTGTTGCCTGGTGTGTCGTAGGGGAACTTTCGGCCTTTGACGTCAACCAGCCAGGTCTCGCCGGGCTTGCGATAGACCAGGAAATCGAACGACTTAACTCGCGCTCCGGCGAAGATGGCCTTCTTGCTTTCGTCGACGGGGATGTAAGCGATGCCCTGGGATCGCAGGTAGTCCTCGAAAGCCGCTTCGTAGTGGATGTGTCGACGGGCCATTGATCAGCACTTATACACGCCGGGGGAGCGAGTGCAAAGGATTTCGGGGCGTGCGATAATGGATTCTCGCACCAGCGTCAGCGTAGATTCTCCCCCGATCCTAGGGCCCGGTTCTGCGGAGCCGACGGATGAGCAGCAAGGGACACAGAATCAATACGGCAACAACAACGATAATCAGCAGGAGCCGCAGAACGGAAAAGGCCCGGCCGATCGCGGTAATGGCGGCGTCGGTCTTTGCCACCGTTTGGGAAAGTTCAGCCAGCGGAAGATCCTGAATCGCTCCCCGCAATTCCCACGTCAAGGCCGTCAATTCGGTAAGGGTCTCCTCAACGCGCGGTCGCAACTCGGAGGACTCTTTCAACAGCCGGTTTGCAGCTTCGATATCCAACTGGGCGAGCTTGTCCGACAGCTCAACGGCGAGCTGCCGCAGGTGGCTGACCGCTTGGTTGAGGCCGGCGGCGTCGAGCTGGTTGAGCTTGGCGGAGGCTTGGGCACTGGCCTCCCGCACCGCACGCGAAAGCTCGGCTAGTTGAGCCTGTTCGATCTCGCTGGTGATTCGATCTTGCATTGCATAGAGGCGGGCGTTGAATTCCTCGATGAGATCACTGATCTTCTTAACGGTATGGTTGACGGCCTCGACGTCCAGCCGGTTGACCTGGATCTTTATGGCCTCTGTAGCCGCGGCGATGCCTTTGTCGCGCTGTACGCCACTGACGGGCAGGTCGATGAGGCTGCTGGTCACGTCGGAGGCTTTGGAGACGACGGGGACATTGCTTTCGGACAATTGTTGGCAAGCCGACAGCGACAACGGCGCCACCAGCAGGCCCAGCCAGGCAGCGGCAATCTTTGAGCGCCGGTTCTTCGGCATCGGGGTCACCTCCAAAAAGTCACTCGTCAGGCTATCTGTTCGGCAGTACGACGGCCAGACCGGTCGCAACGGTTCTTTCCGCGACCCGGCCCCCCTCCCACGCTGGACGGGCGCACTGGCCGCCCGTGGCACCCTGCCGTGCAAAACAAGCACTATAAATGGCCCTGGTTTGTGGGTAGAATGAATAGAAGTCAAGGAGTATGGTCGTGTACCCGCCGCGCTGCCGCCGATGCCGGCACGGAAACCGCCCACAAGCCCGCTACTGCGCTACATGCGGTTGTCCACTCGTCCGTGAACAGCGGCCCAGGAGAGTGGAACGTTCGACGCAAGGCGGAATGATCATTCCCTGGCTGTTGTTCGCCGTGCTGCTCTTTGTGATGTTGCAGCCCGAGGCCACACCAACTCGAGGGCTCATCTACTCGCCGCGCTGCCGGCGGACCACCGGCTTGATCGTCGACTTTCCACCGCAATTTCCCGACGCGTTTTTCAGCCCCACCGGTTAGTCCGAAGTTCCGTTGGTAGGTGACGCGCAAGTTTCGTTGGCGTCGGAGGTTATGATTCGCACGACGGGTGACGCGCGGTTGTTGTCGTGGTTGTTGAAGGACGTTGGGACTTGAGGCGCGCGGGATGAATCCCGCGGGTCCGGGGAATGATCGCGGTCAACTGAAAAAGCGGAAGCGGAAAACGGCCCAAAGGGCGGCCAGGCCGTCGACCCAGGTGATCTTCTTGCCCTGACCGTAGGAGCGGCCGGCGTAGCTGATGCCTACTTCGTAGAGACGCCAGCCGCCGTTGGCGACTTTGGCGGTGATCTCCGGCTCGACGGTGAACCGGTTGCTCACCAGGTCGAGAGACTCGGCGACCTCCTTCGTGAAAACCTTGTAGCAGGTTTCCATATCGGTGAGATTCAGGTCAGTAAACATATTGGAGAAGCCGGTGAGCACGCGGTTGCCCAAGGTGTGCCAGAAACCCAGCACCCGGTGGGCGTTGGAACAGAGGAACCGTGAGCCGTAGACCACGTCGGCTTTGTTGTCCAGGATGGGCTGCAGCAGGCGGGGATAGTCGGCGGGGTCGTATTCGAGATCGGCGTCCTGAATGATGATGATGTCGCCCCCGGCCAGCGCCAGGCCGGCGCGGATGGCGGCCCCTTTGCCCTTGTTGACCGACTGGAGCTTCACGTTGAAGGTCTCGTCGGGCCACTTCGTCCGGCATTGGGGGTAGAGACTGCGGGTGCCGTCGGTGCTGCCGTCGTCGACCAGTATGAACTCGCGCTTGATGCCGATGTCCACCGCGACGACCCGTTCGATGATATCGAACAGCGTGGATTCTTCATTGTAGACCGGGATGATGATCGAAAGGAGCAAGTCGTTCACCGGAGGCACGAAGGCACGAAGGACAACGCCCAATCGTCAATCGTCAATCGTCAATCCGCTCCCTCACGCTCCCTCACGGTCGCGTCTCTGTTGCTAACCTTCGTCGAATGCCGAGTAGCCTCTGGCCAACAGATCCTGAATGTCGATCAGTCCGACAAGGCGGTGGTCGTCGTCGACAACGGGCAACTCGTCGATGCGGTAGGGCTGCATGATGCGTAAGGCGTCGGCCACCTTGGCGTCGACGTTGACGATCTTGGGTGCGGCGGTCATGACGTCGCGCAACTTGCGTTTGGCGGGGTGCTCGCTTTCACGAAGCAGTCGGGATAGATCACCATGGGTAAAGATGCCGACGAGCTTCCCCTGGTCATCGACCACGGCGGCGGCACCGGCCCGCTTGGGCGCGGCGCTGACGGCGGCAGCGTAGGCTTCCAGGGTGTCATCGAGGTGCACCCGCGGGCAGTTGAGTCCGGTGCGCATGATCTCCGTAACGCGCATCAAGCTTCGACCGAGGGCGCCGCCGGGATGAAAAGCCGCGTATTGCTCGGGCTGGATGTGCTTGAGCTCCATGACGGTGAGCGCCAACGCGTCACCGACGGCGAGCATGGCGGCGGTGGACGAACTGGGGGCCATGCCCAGGGGACACGCTTCGGGGACGTCGCCGATGTCAATCACAATGTCGGAGAGCCCGGCACACTTGGAATCACGATTGGCGGTCAGCAGCACGATCTTGCAACCGATTCCGGACACGGTGGGTATCAGCCGAGCAAGCTCCTCGGTCTCGCCGCTCTTGCTCAGCACCAGGAGAATGTCCTGCGGCTGAATCATGCCCAGGTCGCCGTGGAGGGCTTCGACGGGGTGCAGGATGTAGGCGGGTGTGCCGGTGCTGGAGAGGGTGGCGTGGAGCTTGTCCCCGATGTTGCCGGCCTTGCCCATGCCGGAAACGGCGATGCGCCCTGCACAATCGAGCATGAGCTGGACCGCGCCGGCGAATTCTTTGTCCAGCCGGGAGCCGGCGGCCTGGATGGCTCTCGCTTCTTGGGCGAGGATGTCGCGCCCCCGTCGCAGGATCCACTGCGGATCGGGCGACGGCGCGCGGGATGAATCCCGCGGCTCGGACGAGGGGTTCTGGACGACAGTTGCCTTCATGGGTGCTCACTATTGCCGGTCCGCGGCGAACGGTCAACCGTTGACTTTTCGGGTGGTTTGGCGCCGGGTTTCACCGGAGAGAAGAGGAGGGTGACCGGCGTGCCGATCGGTGGGATTCTCCCGGTGTCAGCCCGGACCCAAAGGGCGCTGTTGTCGGCCGATTTCAACTCCCCGATTGCGATGAGCGCCGAGGGGAAATCGACGACGCAGATGACGGTTCCGTCGACGTCCGCCATGAAGGCGCCGTCTTTATCGCGGGCGGAACCGGCGAAGCGCCAGATGCCGGGCGGCGGGTGCCGCTCCGTTGAGACGTCCGTCATCCACGTCCCGATGTCGGCGGTATGTTGTTTGCCATCGTACCGCCAGCTTACTTCGATACGGACGGTGTCACCGGTGGCGGGGCGCCACGTTCCGCTGTCACGATCAAGTGTAATGGGGCGTCCGGACGTCAAGCCTGCAAGACCGAGGGCCTGGAAGATGCGCAGCGGCTGCGCTTCGACGACGACGATGCTTTCGTGCTCGCGGGTGCGCGGGCTGCACGCAAACAGCTCCAGCAGGCCTTCGCGAAGGACCACGCGACCTTTGACTTCGACCCGCGGCCTGGTCCAGTCGATGCGCACGCCGCGGGCGTATTGGGTGATTCCTTTCTGCTGGGGCTCGCCGGTTTCTTGCGCGATGGAAAAACAGGTAAGCGTACAAAGTACGATTGAAGCGGGTATCAGTCTGGGAAGTCGAGACGAAGGCACGAAGGCACGAAGGGACGAAGGCACGGAGGGACGGAAGTGAACAATCCGCAATCCGCAATCCACAATCCACAATCGTCGATCCGCAATCCGCAATGCCCAATCCCCGCTCCCTGACGGTCGCGGCTCTGTTGCTAGCCCTGGTCAAACGTTGGGAAAGCTTCCTGCTCAGCCTCCGACTGGATGATGATCTTGGGTTTGATCAGAATCAGCAGGACCTGCTCGTCTTTGACCAGCGTTCGTGAGGAATAGATGCGTTTGAGGATGGGTATTTTGGAGAGGATGGGGACGCCGGATTCGATTTCGATTTCGCCGGCCAGCTTTTGGCCTCCGATGAGCAACGTCCCGCCGTCGGGGACGGTGACCGTGGTGCGCAGCACCTGGCGGCTGATGTTGGGGAGCTGTACGAAAGCGCCCTGTCCGGCCGCGGCCCCCGTGGAAAAGGCGAAGGTTTGAATGCCCAGCAGACGACCGACGGACGGCCTGAGCGTCATGGTGACGTATCGCTTGTCCGACGAAACGGTGGTCTGAGCGTCGAGTACCGCGCCGGTTTCGATGGTGGCTATCAAAGGTTGCTGGCCTTGGGCGTCGATGATGGGCTGGAGCGAACTTACGAACGACTGCTGGTTGACGACGGCGACCCAGGCCCGCTGCCCGTTGAACAGCACCAGTCGCGGCGCGGTCAGGAGGCTGGTGCGCGAATCGGCCTGGGTTGCGCGAAGCAGAAAGTCAACCTGGATGTTGTCGAGAAAGCTGCCGAACACGGCCAGCGCCGGCTGCAACGTGGGGTTGCCGGCGAACGAGCCGGGCAGGTCACTGGTGAGCGTGCCGGGGTCGGTGAATTGCAGCACGTTGTTGACGACCGGGAACGGGGTTCCGCCGCGTCCTCCGATGCCGCTGTTACCGCGTCCCGGGACCAGCCCGGCGTTGGTGAACGGCTGCGGAAGGGCCGCGCCCACCAAAGGCGCGCCCAGCGTCGGAACGGACGGGCCAAAGCCTGCGCGCGAGAAGGAGCGGGGCAGAAGCAGGCGCGACCCCAGCACCGGATCGACGAGTAGGGTGCCGCCACCACCGGGCAGCAGATCGAAGCCCGCGTTTCCGGCATTGAGGATGATATCGAGGTCCAGACCCAACTCTTCGAGATAGTTGCTTTGGATAGTGATGAAACGGGCTTCGACGGCGACCTGCACGGCCCGCTGCTCCCGCAATTTGGAAAGCAGCCCGCCGACGCGGGCGTGGCCTGTGGGTGTCTGGGTAATGACCAACTGGCCGTTGATTTCGGTGATCGAGCCCACATTGCCGCCGTTGGCCCGCCAACTGTCCGGTTCGATTGTCTCGCGAATGAGGGCGATGAGCTTGTCGGCGTCCTTCTCAGAGAGCTCTTCTGAATACTCATCGTCCTCTTGCGGAAACATTGACCCGCCCCCGCTGTCAAACCTCCTCGTAGAGCGGGCGGCAACAAGAGCATTGACCTCGGCCAGATCCATCGTCGGCGCGTCAGTGAAATCGGGTATGGGCATGAGCAGGTCGCGCACGTCATAGACGTTGTCATAAACGTGGCGGTCGAGAAAGCCCTTGGTGGCCACCTTGATCACGCCCCCGTTGGCCAGGTAGCCCAGCTCAGCCTTGTTGCCGCCGACTTGGTCCAGGACTTCACGCAGCGCGGTGCTGAATGGGACCGGATTGGACAGCTTCAACCGCACCGGGGAATTCGGATCGATGGCCGCCGCGGCCAGATCGCTCCAGACGACGGAAATGTTTACGTCATTAGCCTCGGCGAGCCGCTCGATGACCTCATCAAACGGATCACCGTCGAAATGAATGCGAAGGGGCTTGTCCAGGCGGGATTGTATATCGGCGTCGATACCCTCCAACATCTCGGTTCCTGGTATGCGTCGTGTCGGCCGGCTGATGATGTCGAGCCAGTTCTTCGGGTAGGTGATATCCTGCCACCAGGGGACTTGGCTTCGCGTGACGTCGATCAAGACGTTTTGGGTCTGCCTGGTGCGGTCGTCGCGGAGATGGCGCTGGATGGCGAAGGCCTGCTGATCCTCCAGTGCGTCCATGAGCCAGCGGGCAGTGTCGTTGGTGGAATCGATGGCCATTACCTGCTTGAGGACGTTGATGGCGGCGTCGTAGTCACGGTCCTTGCGGTGCAGCAGCGCCTGGGTCATCAGTGAATTGATTCGTTCGCGCTTGTTCTTGCGGGTGCGCCGCAGGCGCTCGCCCTGCTGCTGTCGGGCTTCGGTACGCTGACGGCTGATCTCCTGCTCTTCGAAGCGGCGCTGTTCGTCCTCGACGTAGCGGGCCAGGGCTTCGACGTCGTGGCGGAGGGCTTGGTAGCGTGCCACCGGGTCGGCGAACGTCTTGCCGGCCTCAACGATCTGGCGGGCGCGCAGCAGGACCTGGTTTGCCTGGTTATAACGATCGCTGAGCACGTGGTCGCG
>JAZGDL010000028.1:0-24603 GCA_036477795.1 Phycisphaerae bacterium | reverse complement strand
TGGTAAGGCGCCGGCTGGTGCGGGCTGATAGGCAGAGGGATGCGTGTTTGTGTATGGTTAGTGGTGTCGGGCATGTCAGGACTCCTTTGCGGCCTCGGTGAATCCGCGTTCCTGCGGCGTGCCGGGAATGACGTTGTCCAGGATGATTCCAATGATCGCAGCTACGGCCATTCCAGTCTTACCTACTGATTCGATGACGTTACGTACTGAATCAGGTACGCCGGCGAGAAGCTCAGCGGCGCCCGGCGAGTATATCGTCACGTTGCCTTCAAAGTAAGCGGGCACGGAGAGGCCCATGAACAGGCTGAAGCCGGCGATGAAGAGGTTGCGATCGCTGGAGAGGTCGGCTTTGGCCAGTTGCTGGATGCCCACGGCGGCGATGAGGCCGAACAGGGCGCAGTACAAGCCGCCGACCACCGGACCGGGTATGGCTGCGGCGAATGCTCCGAACTTGGCGAATATGCCGAGCAGAACGAGGATGACGCCGCCGATTTGAACGACGTAGCGTGATCCGACGCGGGTCAGCCCGATCAGGCCGATGTTTTCGGAGTAGGACGTCGAGCTGAAGCCGCCCAGCAGTCCGGTGAGCAGGCAGCCCAGACCTTCGCAGCCGATGCCGCGAGAGAGCTGTTTGGGCGTCGGATCGCCGCCGCCGGCCATGTAGGAGCAGGCGTGGTAGTCGCCGACTGATTCGATCATGGATGCGGCGAAGCCGGCCAGAACGGCTACGATGAACCCCATTTGAAATTGCGGCCAGCCCCAGGGCAGAAAAACCTCCTTGGGGCTTATGCGCAGCCAGGCGGAGTTCCTGGCTGCGGTCATGCTCATGTGAGCGGGATGGCCTTCGGCGAAAACACCGGCGGCTGAAAGAATAGCGCATAATGTGCACACGATGACGATGGCGCTGAGGATGGGGAAGATCCTGAAGAAGCGGGACTTTCGAGAGAGTACCAGTGAGAAAACGATGACCAGCAGGATGGTGAGGCCTGACGTAGGCCAGTGCGTACCGGCTTTGGGGGCGCCGTGTTGGAAGAGGGCCAGGCCGATGAGCATGATGACCGGGCCTATGACCACGGGGGAGAGGGCCCGGCGGATCCAGCCGATCAGGCCGCTGAAACCGATGAACGCCTCGATGACCGACCCCACGATGATGGATCCGGCGATAAGCTGCATCATCTGCGGTCCGGTCAGGCCGTTTTCGTTGCCATAGGCGATGATGGCGAGAAACGCAGCCAAGAAGGAAAACGAGACGCCTTGGACGATGGGCAGCCGCGATCCGAACGTGGTCTGCAACAGCGTGGCCAGACCGGAGCAGACCATCACCGAGCTGATGAGGACGGCGATCTGCGTCTGGTCCATTCCCATCTGCGGGCCCAGCAGGAGTGGTACGGAAACGGTGGCGCCGAACATGGTCAGCACATGTTGCAAAGCCAGGACCAGCGCCCGCCCGAATGGGGGGCGTGATTCGATGGTGTAGATGACTTGGTGTTGGTTCACGGAGAATCAGTCACAAAATGCTTTTCGGTAAGAACGAAGGTCTTGCGATGCTGCTTTTGAGCGTTTTCAACCACACGGTCAGATTGACGATGTGTAAACCACAACTCGGCATCGTGATACATCGCGCATGCCACGAACCAGCTATCCGGCGGCGGAATATCGGCTTCTCGCATCAAGTTCCAGGCGGAGGCTGCAATGAGATCGCTGGGCGTGTAGGTGATCCTGAGTCGCATGAAATCCAATGCGTGGAGGTCTGCCACATCGACCTCAATAGTCGGTGCCACCTCTCTGGGATGTGCTTCGCGATACAATGATTTGAAGAACTCATAGGGCAGAGTTTCGGGAGCAAACGCCAGGACCGACTTTAGGCGAATTGCGTCGAGTATCGGCGTTGCTCGTCGCGTGATGTCGAATGGATTCCCCTGATAGGGCAGAGTTTCACGGACGTAAGCCGCCTTCATGACCGAAGTGTCGGCGACGATGCGGAGTTTAGCCACGCCGTTGTTTCCTCGATCAACCCTCGTCGTCAACGCTGACCTGTTTGGGCTGCATTGACTGAACTGTTTCCTCGATTTTCTTGGCGTCTTCCCGCATTGCGGTCTGTTCCTCGTTGCTTATGCGATAGCAAATCCCGCGGAACAAACGCCGGCCATTCTTGACGATCTGGCGTAGCCAATACTCGTTGGTTCGGACAAACCCCTTCTCCGACGCCCATTGCTCTATTTCGAGAATGGCGTCCCGGTTGTCTGGCGCATCGCTGTCGACTTGTACAATGTTGACGTCCGAAGTTACTTGGGGATCAACGTCCATAATGGTCATCGCTTCGACTCCTTGGTTAGGGTTGTAGTCACGACGCGACGATCCCGTCGTAGGCGTCGGGCCGGCGGTCGCGGAAGAACTGCCAGACGTTACGCACCTCGCGAATCAGGTCGAGATCGAGGTCGGCTACTATGATGTCGTCGGTGTTTCGGCTTCCTTCAGCCATTATCTTGCCACGGGGATCGCAGAAGTAGGACTGCCCGTAGAACTCGCCGATGTTCCAGGGCGCTTCGGTGCCGGGACGGTTGATAGCCCCGATGAAATACTGGTTGGCTACGGCGTGAGCCGGCTGCTCGAGTTTCCACAAGTATTCCGATAGGCCGGCGACGGTGACGGAGGGGTTGAACACGATCTCCGCGCCGTTGAGCCCCAGGCAGCGGGCCCCTTCGGGAAAGTGCCGATCGTAGCAGATGTATACCGCGATTCTGCCCACCTTGGTGTCGAAGACCGGGTAGCCCAGATTTCCGGGACGGAAGTAGAACTTCTCCCAGAAGCCCGGCTCGCAGTGAGGGATGTGGGTCTTGCGGTATTTGCCGAGGTAGGTGCCGTCGGCGTCGATGACCGCGGCGGCGTTGTAATACACGCCGGTCAGATCCTCTTCATAGACCGGCACGACCATGACCATCCCATGCTTCTTGGCAAGTTCGCACATGAGCCTGGTGGTGGGGCCGTCGGGCACGCGCTCGGTCATGTCATACCACTTCGTGTCCTGCTCGGCGCAGAAGTAAGGGCCGTAGAATAGCTCTTGTAAACAGACCACTTGCACACCCTTGTCAGCCGCGTCGGCGATAAGGGCCACGTGCTTGTCGATCATGGACTTCTTGATCTTCTCAACCGAGGAGGTGGCCGGTTCGTTCAGGACCGCTTGGATCAGACCGCCTCTCACAATTCTCGCCATACCGTGCTCCTTTGCGGAATGCATGCTTGTGGTTCGGGGGACGTTCCACGATGTTACAAATATAGCACAAGCCCACGGGTTGCAACCCGTTGGCTTTCCGTTGACAGAAGGAGAAGTGTGCGCTTGCACCGGGTGCGGTGTCGATTCCGTGGGCACCGGTTTCGCGGAGGCGGTATTAGTAGTATAGTGCGGGCAATTCGGAAGTGTCAGGAGATTATGGGAGGCTGGAGTTATGTCTGGCGCAACGGCGGTCAAGTGCTTGATTGCGGGGTCTTGGACGGATGCCCGTACGGAACGGTATGCAGAGGCGTGGAATCCATCGGTGGGGGAAGTTCTTGCCAGCGTACCCATGTGTACGTCGGAGGACGTGGATCGGACGGTGAAAGGTGCCCTGGCAGCCTGGCCGGCATGGCGGGAGACGCCCATCACCGACCGGGCTCGGGTCATGTTCCGGTTCCAAGCGTTGTTGTCCAAGCATGCGGCGGACGTTGCCCGGATCGTTTCTCGTGAGCACGGCAAGACTCTGGCGGAGTCCAAAGCCTCGGTTCAGCGTGGCGTGGAGATGCTGGAGTTCGCCTGCGGGCTGCCCTCGCTGGTCGTGGGGGATTTACTCGAGAACATCGCACCGGGCGTGGACAGCGAGACGGTGCGGCATCCGCTGGGCGTGGTGGTGGGGATTACGCCGTTCAATTTCCCAGCCATGGTCCCACTGTGGATGTATCCGGTGGCCATCACTTGCGGCAACTGTTTCATCTTAAAGCCATCGCCGCGGGTTCCGCTGTCGGCCATTAGAATCGGCGAGCTGCTCATGGAGGCGGGGCTGCCGGAAGGGGTGCTGTCCATCGTGCACGGCGACAAGGAATGTGTGGATGCGCTTCTGACCCATCCGGACATCAAGGCCATTTCGTTTGTGGGTTCCACGCCGATCGCCAAGTACATCTACGAAACCGGGACAGCCCACGGCAAGCGCGTGCAGGCCGCTGGGGGCGCCAAGAATCATATCATTATCATGCCCGACGCCGAGATGGCGCCCACCATAGCCGGCTTGAAGCAGTCGGCGTTTGGATGCGCCGGCGAACGATGCATGGCCGGCAGTCTGGCTATCCCGGTGGGTGAGGTGGCCGACGAGGTGGTGGGTCGTTTGAGCGAGTCAGCCGCGAAGATGCGGGTCGGTCGAACCGACAACGGCGACGACGTCGATATGGGGCCGGTGATCTCCCGCGAGCACATGGAGCGCGTCAAACAGTACATCGATACCGCCGAGCGCGAGGGAGCCAGCATCACTTGCGACGGTCGCACCATCAAGGTTGCTGGCGCCCCGGAAGGGTTTTTCGTGGGACCGACCGTGGTTGATGGGGTCAAACCGGGGATGCAGATAGCTAAGGAAGAGGTCTTCGGCCCGGTGCTTTCGGTTGCCCGAGTGAATTCTCTCGAAGAGGCCCTCGCTCTGGGCGATCAATGCGAATTCGGCAACGGGGCGGTGATATTCACGCGGTCGGGCCGGGCGGCGCGGGAGTTCAAGCATCGTTTCAACGCGGGGATGATCGGGATCAACGTGGGCGTACCAGCCCCGATGGCGTGGTTCCCGTTCACGGGGTGGAACCGCTCGTTCTTCGGCGACCTGCATATCCAGGGCAAGGAAGGCATGATGTTTTATACGCAGCAGCGGATGACGCTGACGCGGTGGTTCGAACCGAAGATGCGCGATGTGCATGACCCGGTGTGGCGCCCGGGGAAGTCTTAGACACGCTGAATCGAGTGAGACACTGTCGCGCCGCAAAGCCCACGGGTTGCAACCCGTGGGCTTTTTGCCAACAATGACATTGACGTGATACTCGTTTTTCTACGGTTGCTGACGGTTGATCCATGACGGTCGAAAGAATCATCAACGCGTGTTTGCTTGACCGTGAGGGTACCTGGACAGTTCGATTGAGTGGTGGTCGCATTGTGGGCGTCGATGCCCAGGATGGGACCGTCGCGGGTGGGCGCCCCGATGTTGTCGACGCCGACGGCGGGTTGGTGGTGCCGGCGTTGGTGGACCCGCACGTGCACCTGGACCTCGCCTACTCCGCCGATATTGTCCCGCCGAACTTATCCGGGACGCTGTTAGAAGCGATCGAGTTCTGGTCCAAAGCCAAGGCGGAGCTTTCAGCCGAGAACGTTCGCGAGCGGGCGGTGCGGGCAATTCATGATGAGGTGGGCTTCGGCACTGGGGTGATGCGCAGCCATGTGGACATGGGTTCAGCCGCGGGGATGCGGCTTTGCGAAGGGGTGCTGGCGGCCCGCGAGAGCACGCGTGACATTTGCACGATCCAATTCGTGGCTTTTCCGCAGGACGGCCTGATCCGCGATCCCCAGGCGGTTGATCTGGTGCGGCAGGCTTGCCGGGCGGGGGTCGATCTGGTGGGGGGCATCCCGCATGTCGAGCGCACGCCGCGCACCGGAATCCGTCATTTGGAGTTGATGTTCGATCTGGCAGCGGAGTTTGATACCGATATCGACGTGCATATAGATGAGACGGACGATCCCCAGAGCATGTACACCGAGCATCTGGCTGAGCTGACCATCGAGCGGGGCTGGCAAGGCCGGGTCACCGCGTCGCACGTTTGTGCGCTGTCCAGCTATACCGACGTACATGCCGAGCGGGTTATGGACATGCTGGCTGAGGCCCGGGTCAACGTGGTGACCAACCCCGGCGTGAATCTGCATTTGCAGGGGCGGTTCGATCGGTATCCCAAACGTCGAGGACTGACGCGGGTGAGCGAGCTTCTGCCACGCGGTGTGCAATGTGCCGCCGGGCAGGATTGCATCAAGGACCCTTTCTATCCGATGGGCAACGGACAGATGCTCGATCAAGCCTTTTTGCTGGTCCATGCGGACCATATGATCAGCCCGGATGGTATCCGGCAGGCCTTCGACATGGTGTGCGGGATGGCCGGCCGCGTCCTTGGACGGGAAGACCACCAGATTGTCGAAGGGGCACCCGCCGACATCACCGTGTTTGCCGAATCCCAAGTCAGTGAATTGATCCGCCGCAAACCTCGCCCATCGTGCGTTCTGCACGCGGGACGACGAGTCGACGGATAAACACTTCGCTCGCGCTCGACGGGAGGTAGGGCAGGTCGTTGACCTGCCTTTCCCATCAGTCGTCGACCTCGGGCAAGTCAACGGGACTCGATCCCGGCCAATTAGGATCGAGCCAACCCATCTCTACGTGTCGGTGAAAACTGGACCAGTGCCAATCGCCGGGACGGTCTACGTACCCGTGCTTGACCGGATTCAGATGGATGTAGTCGCGATAGCGAAAGTAGTCCTCCTCCTCGCGAATCCGATGCTCCCAATAGCGAGGTTGCCACACGCCGCGTCGGCCCTGGCGTTGATGCTGATCGGTGACTTCCCAATCGCGCCCGCCCGCAGCCAGGTAGTCATGCGTGAATCGCCCCTTGATTTGCCGCCACCGTTTGGGGAAGTCATCGTCGTCCTGAGGAAGGGTCCAAATGCAGTGCAAGTGATCGGGAAGCAGCACGATCGCCGGCATCTCGAAAGGCAGTCGGCTCCGAACCGTTGCGATCGCCGTCCGCAACAAACTGCGAGACAACGGCTTTGTCAGAATCCGCTGGCGGCGATACGCGACGACGGTGAAGAAGTAGCTGGCCCCTTGCTCGCGCCATCGAACGTACGTCGGCATCAAGGCAGCCTACTTCCTGCCTGCACCCCACGCAAATGGTAAAGGCAGGTCAACGACCTGCCCTACGTGCCCGCACCCCACGCAAATGGTAAAGGCAGGTCAACGACCTGCCCTACGTGCCCGCGGTTCTCGTCGCGCCGTGGCGGATCCAGAGGTAGGTCATCAATCCCGTTCCGAGGATCGCGAACGGCAGCATTGACGCGAACCAAAGCGTGGGGTCTATGAGCGTCTTCGCGATTCCCTCGTCATTCATCACCGGGCTTCCATCGGCGGCGAGGACGGGGATTGCATATTTGTCGAGCAGGACCCCGAGGCCGAAGCTGGAGAGCATGGCGCCGAAATACTGGAAGGAATCGATGACGCCCGCCGCAAAACCCGCCATCTTTCGGCCGCCCAGGTCCATAGCTGCGGCGGTGCCCAGGATCGAATGCGTCGCGTTGCAGCCGGTGTGGATGCCGAGGATCATCACGACCGCAAGGATGGCTGACGCCTGAAACATTCCCTCGGACATCATGACTGCAAGCAGGATGAACACCGCTTGCAGGAGGTACAACACGGTGGCGACGGGCGCCCTGCGACCCTTCGCCAGCTTGTCCGAGATGATCCCCGAACTGAGCGAGCCGGCTGACGCCATCACGGGAAGCCACAGAAACGAAACCCACCAGAACAACGCGGCCCCATCGCCCACCTTCTGGATGGACCAGGCCTCATCCAAATAGATCGCGTACCAGTCATAAATGGCAGCTCTGACAAACCCGGTGCAAAAATACGCGCCCGCGACGATCCAGACGATGGGGTTGGAAGTGATTATGCGAAACACCTTGGCGAGGGGGATGTGTTCGTGTGGATCGTCGTCGTGGCTTTCCTCGTCATGGACAATTCGAAACCCGGCCTCTTCAGGATGATTCTTCACCGTCAGGTTCATCAGAATCACAATGATGACGACGATCATCGGCGGAACGATGAACATGTATCGCCAGTCGAGTTCGGGAACGGTGATGGTGAAAAATATCAGTGGAACGGCGAAGCCCGTGGCCAGCATGGGCGCGAGCTGGCCCAGACCCATCGGGCCGAGGTTGATCATGAGACCGAAGATGCCCGCAAAAAAACCGCGTTCCCGTCGGCGGAACCAAGCGGTGTTGATCTTCACCATGCCGGGGGCGCCGAAGGCCTGAACGTAGCCGTCAGCCAGGCGAATGATCAACAGCGCGAAGAACAACCAGCCGATGTTCGACCAGGCAACAATGCCGAACGTCAGGTTGAGGATCACCGTTCCGATGGCGCCGATGGTCATGGCCTGCTTGCCACCCAGCTTGTCGGTGAACAGGCCATTGACGAACTGACCGATGGCGTAGGCCCCGCTTCGCGCGGACTGAATCGCGCCGTATTGCGTGTTGGAAAAGCCCAGCGCCTCCTTCAACTCCGGCGCGATGATGCCAAGGTTGTAGCGGCACAGGTAGTACGATGCGTAGGTCAACCCCAGAAAGAACCAGTTCTGTCCCCGCCGAAGCCGGTATCCGGGAGGATGCCGGATGGGTTGTTCCTCCGGTTGGTCCGAGGCGGCTGTTTGAGTGTCACTCATGTATCACCGTATCCCCTTGTAGTAGGCGAATCCGAAAACGACGAACTCGTGTGCGGCCGCGCCAAAGCCGAACTATACTAGTGGCCGGCGGGAGATTTTCAAACGTGGCAGTGTATTGTCTCATCCCAATGGGGCAGCGTCAGGATTGTGGGCGGATTGATGAACCGAGCCCGCAGCGCAAGCGACGGGTGCCTCTGCCGCGCCGAGCGAAAACCCCGCGCTGGCGCTTGGGGCTCGGATCAATGGTTCCAGGCGCTCGTCGGATGGGCTAATCGCGTTCGATGCGGGTGCCGGTCTTACCGGCCAGTGCCTCGGTCATGCCGTTGAGGTCGCAGATGACCACGCGGGCGTCGGCGTGTTTGGAGGTCTCCAGGAAAGAAACCGCCGCTTCGATCTTGGGGCCCATGGAACCGGGCGGGAATTGTCCGGCATCGAGATAGCGTCGAGCCTCGGCGATGGTCATGCGGTCCAGGTATCGTACCTGGGGCGTGTCGTAGTCAAGGGCGACCCGTTCCACGGAAGTGGCGATTACCAGCGTGGCGGCATCGACTTCGCGGGCCAGAATGGCGGAGGTACGGTCCTTGTCGATGACGGCTTCGCAGCCGGCGTAATCGCCGTCGGCGTTTCGGGTAACGGGGATGCCCCCGCCGCCGGCTACGATCAGAATCTGGCCCTCAGCGACCAGGCGGCGGATCAGGTCGATCTCAACAATCCGTCTCGGCAACGGCGAGGGAACGACGCGGCGGAAGCCGTGGCCGCGTATTTCGATCATGTGCCAGCCTTGCCGCTCCTTGAGCTTCTGTGCTTCATCAGCCGGGTAGAATCGGCCTATCGGTTTGGTGGGGTTTGCAAAAGCGGGGTCGTCGCGGTCAACCTCGACGGTGGTAACGATCGCGGTGGCCAATTTGTCGATGCCGCAGCGGCGAAACTCGTTGTTGAGGCATTGGCCGATCATGTATCCCATTGCGCCCTGGGTGTCGGCACCGCAGGAATCCAGAGGGAGCGGATAGAGCTCCTTGGAGGCCAACTCCACGCGCCGCAGGACGTTGCCCACCTGGGGGCCGTTCCCGTGGGTGACGACGATGTGGTGCCCTTGGGACACCAGCTTGACCAGTCGCACGGCGGTCTCGCGGGAGTTTGCGAACTGCTGCGGGATGTTTCCTTCCTCACCTTC
Organism: Phycisphaerae bacterium; assembly: GCA_036477795.1. Lineage (GTDB taxonomy): Bacteria > Planctomycetota > Phycisphaerae > UBA1845 > UBA1845 > JAZGDL01. Next base: position 14,945 of record JAZGDL010000028.1, on the reverse strand, counting down.
GCGCGAGACGGCGTTGCCACCCAGCGCCACGACAATGGGAGCTTCGTTCGTTCGCATGCCCCAGAGTATACGGTCACACAAGCTCCGCGCCTACCGATGGGGGGCGCTCTTGAGTGCATACCCATGACCTGCTAGAGTACGCGGTGAGCGGTCAGCTTTCAGCAATCAGCTTTCAGCGGTCAGCTTTCAGCAATCGGCTGAGCGCTGACCGCTGATTGCTGATTGCTAGTGGCAATAGGAGTTTGGGTGGTGCCGGATTGCGGTAAAACAACCGGTGGTCTTGGTAATGTCTCCGGCTTGCGTTGTGTCCATTGCAACGCGACCTGCCTCCTGACTGAGGCCGTTTACACATGCAAGGCCTGTGGGGGCAACTTGCAGGTGGAGTATGACTACGACGCTATCGGACGCTCCTGGGATAGGGAGGAGTTGGCTGCCAACCGGGACCGCACCATCTGGCGATACGCCCCGCTATACCCGACGGCCACACGGATGGAGTCTCCACCGGTCGGCTGGACCCCGTTGTTTCGCGTTTCGGGCCTGGGGGAGCCCTTGGGCCTGAACTCTCTGTTCATCAAAGACGACAGTCGGAACCCCAGTGCTTCCTTCAAGGACCGGGCCAGCGCCATCGCTCTGGTGCGTGCCCGGGAGACGGGGCGAGACCTGGTCACCGGCGCCTCGACGGGCAACGCCGGCTCATCGACAGCCGTACTCGGCGCGGCTATGGGGATGCGAACCCGGATCTTCATTCCCCGCACCGCCCCGCCGGCCAAGGTCGCCCAACTACTGGCCTTCGGCGCCGAAGTGCTGGCCGTCGACGGGACTTACGACGACGCCTTCGACCTTTGCCTGGCGGCGACCGATCAGTTCGGTTGGTACAACCGTAATACCGGGTACAACCCTTTCACTCGGGAAGGCAAGAAGTCCGTCTCCTTTGAGATCTGCGAGCAGATGGAATGGAAGGTTCCCGATCTGGTGGTGGTACCGGTGGGGGACGGGAACATCATCAGCGGCGTGTGGAAGGGTTTCGAAGATTTCCGCCGCATCGGGTTCATCGATCGGGTTCCGCGGCTGATGGCGGTGCAGGCGGAGAATAGTGCCGCGATCGTGCATGCCCTGGATGGTGACGGGACCATCGAGCCGGTCTCCGGCGAGACCGTGGCTGATTCCATATCGGTGTGCGTGCCACGGGACGGCGAGGCTGCCGTGCAGGCGGTACGGGCCTCCGACGGGTTCGGCGTTACCGTGTCCGACGAGGAGATCCTTTCAGCCATCACCGAGGTGGCCCGGGGCTCGGGGGTTTTCGGCGAACCGGCCGGCGTGGCTTCCTACGCCGGACTCAAGAAGGCCGCCAAGCAGGGCAAGATCGACCCCTCTTGGACTATCGTGATTCTCATCACCGGGAGCGGCCTGAAGGATGTCGCCTCAGTGATGAAGGTGGTAGGCGAGCCCAAGCTGATTCCACCCGACATTGGAGTGCTCAGTAAGGTTTTTGAGAAGGAAGGTCGAAAGGTCAAAGGTCGAAGGTCGAAGGTCGACAGTCTTGACCTTTGACCTTTCGACCTTCGATGGTTCAGAAAGGAGCCAGATAAAATGAGAAGCTTTGTGGGCCGGGATATTCTTTCCTTGAAGGATTGGGAACGAGCGGAGTATTTTCGCGTGTTCGAGGTATGCGACGAGTTGGCCCCCATTGCCAGGAATCGCCGCAACACTGACCTGCTCGCCAACAAGACGCTATTGACCGCGTTCTACCAGCCCAGCACGCGCACCCGTCTCGCGACGGAAGCAGCCATGCACAGGCTCGGCGGGCATGTGCTGGGGTTCTCCGACGCCAAGATGACCCGGGCGGGCGATTTCTACCAGGAATCGATCAAGGACACCGTGCACATGCTGGAGTACTACGCTGATGTCATCGCCATGCGGCACCATCTGCAGGGTGCCCCGCAGGAGGCGGCCAAGTGGTCCACCGTCCCCATCATCAATTGCGGCGACGGCTGGGGCGAGCACCCCACCCAGGTTCTTACCGACCTGTACACCACCTGGAAAGAGAAAGGCACGCTGGACGGCCTCCATTTCATGTGCATCGGCGACATGCGGATGCGCACCATGCACTCCATCGGCTACGCCATGACAAAGTTTGACATCCAGGCCACCTTTATCTCGCCACCCGATATGTCGCTCACCGACGAGTTCAAGCAGGAGCTGCGGGACCGCGACCTCCGTTTCACAGAGGCCAAGAGCTCCGCCGATGCCATCGCCGACGCCGACGTCATCTACATGGAGCCGGTGGTACAGGCCGACTACACCAAGGCCCGCGTGGAAGTGTCTCAGGAGAAAGGGCTCACGCCGGCGGAGTACCGTGTGACGCGGGACTTGCTCAGAGAAAAGGCTAAGCCTGATGCCATCATCCTGCACTCGCTGCCTCGGATGGACGAACTGCCCACAGACGTGGATGACACCCGCCACGCCCGCTATTGGGAGGAGGCCTTCAACGGCGTGGTCATGCGGATGGCCCTGCTTGCGCTAATTCTCGGAGCTATGGAATAAGAGGTGCTGGTGCGAGAATCCTTTCTCGCACCCCTATGTGGGACCGAGAAGGGATTCTCGGTCCAGCGTGAGAATTGCTGGTGCGAGAATCCTTTCTCGCACCCATCCGTTGCGGGAATCCCTTCCCGTGGCCCGCCAGGAAGGGGGACCGAGAAGGGATTCTCGGTCCAGCGTCATTTGACCGGCTGGAAAGCCTGTCCCACTAATCCCGCCGGAGCACGATGGGCTGCGCTTCGTACTCATCCAGGCTGATGCAGAATCGGCGGAATTCATCGTATCGATCGCGCGGCACCTTGACGGCTTTGATGACCAGTTCGCGGCTCACGCGCAGCGTTTTGCCGTCCGGCTCCACGCTTGCCGAATAGTCCATCCACGGTGTGCGCAGGGTGATGGGGTCGGGCACGGAATCAACCGTGAAACCCGGCGGCAGTTGGTGGATTTCAACGAATCGTCTCTTCTGGCAGTAGGACAGCCACACGTCGTAATAACGAACGTCCCGCGGGGCGAACTGGGCGGTGGCCCGAATGGGCCGCCGGAACCGCAAGGTCATAACATCCCCGCCGGCCACCGCGTAACTCGATGAGGCGAATCGCATGGTGATCTCGACCGGGGCGTCGCGGTTCTGAAGATCGGAGAATGTGTAGTCGGTGAGCGTGCTGCCGGGCGCGAAGCTGTTGAGAAGCTGCGTCAGCCGTTCGCCGCGCTGCCCGGCCTGCTTGAACGCAGAGCGCAAGCCGGCGGCGATCTGGCCGGTGGTCACCCATGTGCCCTGAACGTCGGCCCTGCCGTCTGATCGAAGCGCCACCTGGAAAGTCATGCTGCTCACCGTGTTCTCGGGCGGCTCCAGCGGCGTGCGCATGAGGGACATGTGCCCGGCCTGGTCCCAGACCATGGCTGCCACGTCCTGATCGGTCCAGGGCAAGGCGTCGATCCCGTGCTCCAAAGCGGTGCCGTCCACCCATAGTCCGCCCTGGCCATCCCCCGAATCCGGAACATACACGATGGCGTGGTTGCACTGATTCGAGGGGATTTGTTCAACCAGTGTACCGACGTCGCGCGTCCGAAGCGTCGCGTATCGTGCGTCGACGTCCAGCACGTTCAGCATGGTGATCAGCAGGGTGGCTTTGTCTTTGCAATCGCCCCAGGCATTGTGCAGCACGTTGGCGGCTTTGTTGGGCTTGTAACCGAAGATGCCGCCCCGAACGATTCTATACTGGATGTCCTGGGCGACGAAGTTGGCCAGCGCCCGCACCTTGTCCCGCGTGTTGACCAGCCCGGCGGTCAGCGATCGGGCCCGCTCCCTCAGATCGTGGTCGGCCTCGAACTGCTCTTTTATCAGGGAGTGTTCCCAGCGGGCGATATCATCCCAGTCGCCGATGGTGCTGACGCGCACCTGGGCACACAGGTCGATCAGCGGCGGACGGTTGGGCTCTTCCCGGATGCGCGGCACGTCGTGGGCCTCCCAGATGTGCACGGTCTGGCCTTGGAACTCCTCGGTTCGATACTGCACCACGTCTCCCTGAACCCAGGTATTCACCGGCTTTGAAGGCGGAGTGAGCAACACAAACCGCGACACCAGCATGGGATCAGGGGACTGCAGGAAGAACGTCTCACTGTACTCGCGGCTTATCCAGTCATTGGCTGGCGCGTAGCCGGTGACGACGAAATCCACAATCGATCCCGGCTGCAACTGGGCGAAGTGGATGCTGGAGTTGGTCATGGAAGCAGCCTCCACCTCGCTCCCGTCCGGCTGAATGACCACCGCCCGCTCGACGCGATTGGCGGCGTTGGGCAGCCTTACCCGGGTCCACTGCTCGCGCCCGTTCTCGTCGAGCACTTTCACCGCCTGATGCAATCGAAAGGTGGTGCTGCCGTCGTCGAAAAGTTGGGCGACCAACTCATCCAGCAGCAGCACCGAGTCACTACGTGGATAGCCGGCCCGCGACACGTCGCGCTGAATCAGCTCCTCGAGCTGCTCGTCGCTGATCGCGTACCTGGCAAACGCCGCGTTCTCCTCCGGCTCGAGGAACTCAACATACTCGCGCAGCCAGCGGTGGTCCGGGCGGTACTCCAGCGCCGTCTTCAGGGACGTCAGCGCCGACGCATCGTCATGCATCCGTTGATAGATGGTGCCCAGATCGCGGTGAAACGCGAAATCCGTCGGGCATATCTCCAGAGCCCGCTGGCATTGCTCGATGGCCTCATGGTAGCGCTTCAGACTCATCAGCAGCCGCGTCCGCTCGAAGCGCAAATCACGACTCAACGGATCCAGCCGCTGCATCAGGTCTAACTGGGCCAGGGCCTGGTCGAAACGGCGTGTGGTTAGCGCCCGCGCCAGAAGCTCGCGCCGAGCGAAGCGATTGCTAAAGTCCAATTCCGCCACATGTTCCAGCAGGGTATCGAACTGGTCCATGTGCCCCCGGCCCATGCACATGCGGGCGTAGGTCACCGCCGCCCGCAGGTTCGTCGGCACGGCTTCGTACAGCTCTTTCGCTTTGCGAAAGGCCGGCTCTTCCCACCCCTGATCATTGAAGTGGTCCAACCATTGAAAGTGCAGCTCGCGCCACTGCGGATGCTGCCCGGCGATTTCCTCCAACACCGCCTGCTCCTTCTTGAACAGTTTGCGGCCGTTGTAGAAACGGGCCAACATCATCCGAACGCGGAGATTCCCCGGATCAATCTGAAGGGCACGCTTCATCTGTGCCAGTGCCATTTCGGCCTTGTCGTCGCCGAGGTAAGCACGGGCCAGCAGACGGTGATAGTCTGCACACCGCCCGTTCAGTCTGGCCAGCCGTTCGAAGGTCTTGCTGGCTTCGGTCCGCAGTTGCTTGGACTGCTGGGCCAGACCGAGATAATAAAGTGCATCCTCATTCGTAGGATCAACGTCCGCCAGCCGGGCGTAGTGGTCCATCATGGTCGGCGTGTAGACAAACGACGTGTCGGATTCCTTGCTCGGCGCCGTCGATTCGTCTACTTTCCGCGTGAACCGCACATCCTGCAAGGGGCGGCCCTTGGGATCGGTCAGACGAACCGCCAGACGCCAGGGGCCCGTCTCCACTCCGACCTTCACCAACAGCTTGTTGGCGCCACGCTGCAAGCGAACGGGAATGGTGGCTTGGTCCAGCGCGAACCGACGCTCCAACTCACTGGCGTACACCAGCCGATCGTTGAACCATACCTTGATCGACTCGGCTGCCCCCAGTTGCAACGTCGCGTTTTGCGGGCTCATCGCCTGCACGTGCGTAAGGGCGTAGGCCAACACCTGCTCCCGCGGGTAACAGACGGCTGCAAAATCGATGTTCCGTCGAAAGGTGAGGTGCTCGAGAGGCCGCCACGACACCTGATGACCGCGGCCCTGGTAGGCCTTCTCAAAATCGATTTCGGTCTCCGGACCGTAGACCGTGTTGTAGCCGGCGTCGCGCTCGTTCGCGAATGGGCCGATAATCATCCAGGTGTCCAGCGCCCCCATCTCGCCGAACAATCGCTCCGCTCTCTCGATATCACCGCGGGCCAGTGCGTATTCCGCCAATAAGCGCCGGGCGATCGTTCGGCACAGGGCATTGGGATGTCCGGCGGACACATTCTCCAGCCGGGCAGCCACGCGATCCCGATCAGATTGTGACGACGCCAGGCCCCCAATCGCCCCAATATAAAGCTGAACCTCGGGGCGATCCTGATCGAGCAGCGTCAGCCAATGCTCCAGGGCAAGATCGTTGCGTCCGCGAAGATAATTCAGCCGCCCGGCCAACTCGCGGGCTTTGAAGCTCGCCGGGGCCAGTGCGCAGGCACGCTGCACCGACTCCAAGGCCCCGTCACAATCCTGACCGTACCGATACTGCAGCCAGGCCAACTCCGTCCAGCCGTCGGGCCAGTTCGGCCGCTCTTGAAGCTTTCCGGTCAGCACCTCGATGCGGCGCAATGCGTCGTCAGCCGGCAGGCTCAATCGCCCGACGTCGGCGAACCCGTTGGCGGCCGCCACGCCAAAGACAAGTGCACACGCCGTTCCCTTGAATCGCAATCCAAATCTCCCCTAATGCTCCGTCACAGTTCGATTACAAGCCCACGGATTCGAATCCGTGGGTTTCGCAGTGACTTTGTCGTTCGGCACATATCCGCGCCCACTCATCTAGATTCTACTCACATGGCAGGGGTAGGCTCGTGCGAACCGCTCGATGCCATCCGCGTAGGCTTGAACGGCGGCAGCGAGCCGCTCGTCCGTGGATTGGTCCTCTGCGGGATCGACCAATGGACCGTGCAGCTCGAATTCATAATGAAAATTCTTACGTGTGACGACGAACCCCTGCAGCGTCGGGGCGCCGCACCGGCTGGCAAGCTGGATGGGCCCCGGAAGAATCGGGCGGCGTTTGCCAAAGAGCGTCGCCTCTACTGTCTTCACATGCTCCACTCCCCGGCCGGCCACGTCCAGCGCGGTCATCAGCAAGCCGTTGTTCTCATACCATCGATACATGGTTCGCGGAAAGACGTCGTTGCGAAAATATCGCATTTGATCGCCCCACGTGGTTTCATGTTTGCACCGCATGTACCGGCGCATGGCCCCCTCCTTCGGATCGCGCACGATCGCCACCGTATAACCGCTAGCCCGCAGACAGAAGAATCCCACATGGTGGGAACCCAGATGCGACATGGCCAGATGGGCCCCCTTGCCCCGTGCAAGGGCATCATCCAGCAGATGCTTATTGGTGATGGTGAACCGCCGCAAGACCTTCTCGGGCGGTAGAAGGTCAAAGATGAGGTAGTACAGCTTGTCGTTCCGCACGCGAACGAAGTGGCGCCAACACGCCCGCCGGACCGCGACGGGCGACATTTCCGTTCCGAATAGCTCTTGCATCCGCGCCGCAAAGCGCCTTCTGCGTTTGTACTGGATCAGCCATTCCAGCGTCGCAAACGCCCGGCCGAAATGATACAAACCGGTCAGCGAGAGGATCCGGGCCAAGATCCCCACCACAAACCGCGTCACCTCGAACGACACCCGCTCCCAGTTCGATATCGAGGGCCTATCCTTCTGCGAGGAACTCTGCAGTGTCACCGCGTCTCCCACGCTTCACCTTCCCGGGGTCTCATACCACCGGACCACCAACAACGATAACATGATGCAGAACAAGTCGGAAGTGGCTTGCCGTTTGACAGACGCCAAGACCACATACCCGGCTCCACTCTTTCGCAATCGCGACAAATACATAAATGCAGGTACAAGCAGAAACGCTATAATAAAGCGCGAGCATTCCGCGGAGTAAGGAACATGCAAAAGCACAACAAGATTCACCTGGCGGCGCTTGCGCTGGTGCCGATCTTCAGCGCCGGCGCCGACCAGCCGGGCGACTGGAAAAAGCCGACCCTAAACGCCGTCGACCGCGGCCTGAAGTTCCTGGCCTCCACTCAGCAGGCCGACGGCGGCTGGATCAGCCGCAGCCGGACCGATCCGGCCATCACCGCGCTGGCCGCCAAGTGCTTCATCCAATCTCCCGACCACGGCCCCGGCCATCCCATTTCCCAAAAGGCCGTGGCCTTCATACTCAAATACCGGCAACCCGACGGAGGCATTTACGTCCCCGATCAGGGACTGCGCAACTACTACACCAGTGTCTGCACTATGGCACTGGCCGCCACGCACCAGGCCGCCCACGACAAGACTATTCGCCGTGCCCAGCAGTTTCTGAAAAAGGGACAGTGGGACGAAGCCGAGAGCATCGACCCCAAGAGTGAGTGGTACGGCGGGGCTGGATACGGCAGACACAAGCGCCCAGACCTGTCCAACACCCAGCTCATGCTGGAAGCCCTTCAACAGAGCGGCCTGCCCGAGGACGACCCCGTCTATCAGAAGGCATTGGTGTTCATCTCACGCTGCCAGATGTCGAGCGAATCGAATGACCGCCCCTTCGCCCGCGCCGCCGCCGACGGCGGGTTCATTTATACCCCGGTGGGCGGCGGCGAGAGCAAGGCCGGCAGCGTCACCGTCGACGGCCGAACGCAGTTGCGCAGCTACGGCTCCATGACCTATGCGGGATTCAAAAGCCTCCTTTACGCCGGTCTCAGCAGCGACGACGCCCGCGTCAAAGCCGCCTTCGATTGGATTCGCCGCCATTACACCCTCGAAGTCAACCCCAACATGCCCGGTCGGCAGTCCCATGAGGGCCTGTACTACTACTACCACGCCTTCGCCCGGGCCCTGGACGCTTGGGGCCGGGACGTCATCACCGACGCCCAGGGCCTACAACACCGCTGGCGCCAAGAGCTCTGCCTGAAGCTCGTCAGCCTACAGCGTGAAGATGGAAGCTGGGTCAACGCCTCCGACCGCTGGTATGAGGGCAACGCCTACCTGGTCACCGCCTACGCCATCCTCGCCATCCAGACCGCTGCCCGATAACCTGTGCTACGCCGGGAATCTGGACGCCTCTCCGAAACCGTCTTAACATGGCGAAAGATAACCCGGCTTATCCGAGCCGCGACCGTAAGGGAGCGGTAGTGTGGTATCAAGGTCGGCGCTCGGTCGCACGCGGTCGTTTGGAACAGAGCTGCAAACGTGAAGCTACCCAGTCTCCGCAGATACGACGTTCAGGCCCGCGTGGGCCTGTGGACTTCAATCGTCGCAGCCCTGCCTCTGCTGGCGGCGGCCTTGCAAAGCTACCGGCGTTACGACCATCAACTGCGGGCCATACAATACGGCCAACAGGGCAGCTTCAGGATCGCCTTCCTGGCCTGCGTGGGATTGGCCATGATGCTCAGCGTCATCGGCCTGGGGTTGGGCTTCAACAGCGCCGGCCAGCGACGCAACAAGGAGCAGCACAAGTCCTGGCTCGGCTTTTTCATCGGCACCGCCGTGCTCTCATTCTCGATCATCCTCTTTTTCGCATTCCGAAAGCTGAAGTTTGAAATCGTCGCAGGTTGATCGTTTGGCCAATTACCGTGTCGCGGAGGATCGCAACTCAATGAACCGCAGACAATCCGAAAGGATCCTGGGCCAGGTCTTGTCCTTGCCAACGGCTCCCTTCGCCGAACATCACGTGCTGGACTACATCCGCTCATTCGTCGCCGCCCGATCGACGGTGACCGCCCGGACGGACGCTGCCGGCAACATTCTCGTCCACTACCAGCACGGCCGGCAGCGGGTGCCGCGGCCCATCTGCCTGGCAGCACATACCGATCACCCCGGATTCGTCGCCCAGCGCATGCTTTCCTCCAAAAAGCTCCAGGCTTTGTGGCGAGGTGGTGTCCGCCCGCAATATTTTCCGGGCAGTCGCGTCCGGTTCTTCTCCGAGGGGGAATGGGTGCGGGGGAGGATCACCTCGATCGGCACAACCGGACGAGGGCCCCGAACCACCGTCAAGAATGCCGTGATCGACGTGCCCGCCCGCGTGGCACCGGACAGCCCGGGCATGTGGGACCTGCCCGAACCGGCGGTGAGAAACAAGCGCATCTACGCCCGGGCCATCGACGATCTGGCCGGCGTAGCCGCCATGCTGGCCTGCATTCATGATATCGACGCTCGACGCCAACGCGGCCAAGCCTACTTCCTCTTCACCCGGGCGGAGGAGGTCGGTTTTGTCGGTGCCATGGCGGCGTGCAAAGCCAAGACCATTCCTAAACGCTGCGTGGTCATCGCCATTGAGACCAGTTCACAGCGGCCCCACGCCCGTATGGGCGACGGCCCCATCCTGCGCGTGGGCGACAAGTCCAGCATGTTCACCCCTTCCGCCACCGCGTTCGCCGGCGCCGTCGCGGAGGACCTGGCCCAAAAGAAGAAGAGGTTCACCTATCAACGCAAGTTGATGGATGGGGGCACCTGCGAATCATCCGCCTATTGTGCCTTGGGCTACGACGCCACCGGCATTTGCGTTGCCCTGGGCAACTACCACAACATGAACGTCACCAGCAAGAGAATCGGTGCGGAGTACATCGATCTGGATGATTTCGCCCGGCTGGCGGAATGGTTCGTCGCTCTGGTTGAGACCAGGCGGCGATACAACGGGCAGGACCCGACTCTCAGCCGGAAACTCGAAACGCTACAACGCGAATTCAACCCACTGCTGAGAAAAACGGCGCGACCGTGAAGACAATTCCTAGTGCTGCGACAAGCGTCATTCGATGGGTCGGGCTGAACCGAGACGCGACCGTGAGGGAGCGGACGATCGAAAGTCTCTGATACCGCTGCAAACCGCTTCCTTACGGGCGCGGCTCGGATTACCCATCGATTCAGGCGTGCCGCAGCACTATGCCGCCCCGAGGGACTATGGCGCGTCTTTAACCGCTACCACCTCTTGCGGTTTGTAGGTCATCTTTGTTCTGCTGACCCATCCGTCACCGGTGAAGTGACTCATGGAGGCTTTGGAGCTGTAGAAGTTGATTTCAGCGACAACCGGGGCCAGCCGGGCTAAGAGACTGAACACTGTCTTGATCGGCCGGGTCTCCTCCTGGTCCGGCAGGAAGCTTCCGGCCATCCCGCACATCCCGAGGGCCATGCCCAGGCCTTGACCTAAATGGCTCATGTCGCTGAAGGACGCCCCGCTCACCTGGCCCTCACCCATCAAGCCCTCTTTCTGAAAACGCTTGTTGGCCCGGATACTCGGAGTTTTTCCTTTGGCAGTATCGAGACACCGCTTTACACCCTTGGGCGTGGTCCCCAGCACCAGCCACTCACCGTGCACGCCGATGACCGGCTTTAACTGCCACATCATCATCATGGGGACAAAGACGGTGCGGAAGCCCTCAACGCCCACCTCGGGCGCGGGGCTGATCATCACTTGCGGAAACTTGCCGGCCACCATATCCAGCAAGGTGTTGACCTTCTCGGCAGCCAGCTCCGGTTTCGTCGTCCGCACCATCACCACGAAGTTCATCTGAGTGCTCATGCCGCCGGAAAGATTGACCGTGACGAACTCACCGCTGAGCCAATCGAACAAGTCCCGCCGGGGATTGAAACCGATGGTCTCCTGCAATGCGTCCCACTTGGCGATCAGTGCCGGGCCGCCCTCCGGAATCTCCGTTTTGATGAAGTTGATAACAGTGTCGTACAACAATCCCAGATCGACACCCGCCGAAACAGTGAAACCGCCCGCGTCTTTCGGCACGAACCGGTCGAACTTGTCGAACATCTTCCGCTTGGTCAGAGCCCGGACCAGCGGTTTCTGCCCGCTTCCGGGCAACAGCTTGGTGACGCCCGAAAAGGACTCATGCAAACCATCGGTGCGGCGCGTCCAGATGGAATAGTCCAGAACGTCAACGTGCGAAACTACCTTGGAAACAATCCCCATCACCTTTTTGGCGTCTTCGTCACCAGCCGTTTCCTTCAGCAGGAAATCCCGAAAAGCCCTGATGAAGTTGGTGACACGGAAGTACTTGAGCATGTCCTCGGGGGGCTCTATAGATTTCAGGGCCTTCTGAAACGTTGCGTCGGCGACGATGGACTTGCCCTCGTTCTTGGCCTCCATCAGCGAGATCATCTCGTCGGCGACCCCTTGGCCGACGGCGATCCCGATCACGTCGCCGCGCGCGAAAACCTCGAAAACCGCCCCCACTTTGTCTATGCAAAGCGAGTGTTTGGCGGCCCCCGACTTCTTCGACTCCCGGATGACACACTCGCCAGACAGCGAGGCCATCGTCTTGAGCAGGTGGGTCAGCGGCGGCATGATGGCCTCGGTCCGGGAGGGCTTGTTCTTGAACAGGAACATGTAGTTGGGCATGGGCATCACAATGCGCTGCCCCATAGCAAACTCAACGGCACCCAGCTCGCCCCACGGCACCGCCGTCAGCGCGCTACGTACTTTGTCCCACTTGGCCTCAAACTCCGCCCGTTCGTCCTCGGGCAACTCGGCAATGATCAGCTTCTTGATCTCCTGGTCGATACCACTGCGGGCCGCGGCACTAAAAACCCGCTCCCAGTGGGCGCAAATGAAATCGCGCTCGGGGTTGTGCACCTCGTGTATGTACATCCACACGTCCCCGGGGATGTACTTGCCCAGCGTGAACGGCGTCGTTCGAGCTTCACCGAACGTCAACCCCGGCAGCAGCAGCGACGCGCACAACACGCGCTTTGAAAGAACCATACGGACGTCTCCTCGGCTCATGTGGCGAATAGCGAATGGCGAATAGCGAAAGGGTATTCGTACTCGCTATTCGCTATTCTGCATTCGCTATTCTGCATTCACGGGGCGGCCCGCCAACCACACGGCCCCCAACCCAACACTCAAGGATATCGGTCCAATCGGAACAAGGCCAGATTACCATTGTTGTTAGTTGTCCGATCTTGTCGCGCCAAATCCGTTCTCAACCCCGATCCGGCGCACTTGGCTGTTTTATTGGGACCACTTCGCCGCTATGATCGATGTACAGATGATGGTGGTCCGGCAGATCACCAACGACGAGACGTTCCGCCGGCTTGTTGATCGCTTCCGATCCACAGGGGGGGTGGTCGGCGTTTCCGGCCTGTGGGGATCTTCTGCGCCTCTGCTTTGCGGCGTCCTGGCTGACGCCCTCAAACGCCCTCTGTTGTACATCACTGCCCACCTCGATGAGGCCGACGAGATCCTGGACGATTTGGAAACGTTCACCGGCCGCTCCTGCGCTTTGCTTCCCGCGTGGGAGGCGCTGCCCGGCGAGGGTTCGTCCAGCGGCGAGATACACGACGAACGCCTACAGCTCTGCTCGCTGCTTCAAAGCGAGGCCCCGGAAATCGTGGTGGCTCCCATCCAGGCACTGCTGCAACCGGTCCCCAGCCCCGCCGCCCTTGAAGACAACACCCTGCGCCTGAACGTGGGGACTCGCCGCGAGCCCGATGACATCGTCGCCTGGCTGGTCGGTCGCGGATTCGAGCGGCTGGAGCGTGTCGAAGCCCCGGGCGATTTCGCCCAGCGCGGGGATATCATTGACGTCTACGCTCCCGACCGGCGAGACCCGGTCCGCCTCGAATTCCTCGATGACACGCTCGATGCGGTGCGAACATTCGACGTTGTAACCCAGCGCTCCACCGGCAATATCAAGAATCTGGCGCTCACCGCATTGCCGCACCGGCACCGGCTGTCCGGCAGCGAGGCGGCGCCGTTTCTCGAATACTTTCCGCCCCAAACCGTGGTGGTTATCGACCGCCCAAGCGATGTTCAGGAAATGGGCGTCACCTTCTGGAACCGCCTGGATCAGCCCGACCGGCTCATCGATCCCGCCAGCCTGCTTCGGCGCATCGCAGATTACGATCAGCTTCACATCACCCGCATCGGCAGCGCGGTGGGAGCCGTGGCGGACGTGTTCCACTTCGACGTGCAATCGCTGGTCCGATTCGAAGGCAAAGCCGAAAGCGCGGTCCGTGACCTGTGCCACGCCGCCGCCGACCACAGCATCGTCGTCTACTGCAGTAACGAAGGAGAACGCGCCCGGCTGCAAGAGCTCATCGTCGGGCACGCCGGACAACTGCCCGAGGGCCTGGAGCTGATCATCGGATTGATCCACCACGGCTTCGAGTGGAGGCCCGGCTCAGCTATCGTCGTGCCGCACCATGAGATCTTCAACAGAAAGCCAGGCCGCAAGCTGCGCCGGGCCCACGCCTCACGCCCCATCGAGTCGGTCCTGGACCTGGTCCCCGGCGACCTGATAGTCCACGTCAATCACGGCATCGCCCGCTACCTGGGTATGAAGACGATGCGCAAGACCGGCTCCAACAAGGTCGAGGAATTCCTCAGCCTGCAGTTTGCCGACAAAGCCGTCATTCACGTCACCACCTATCAGATCGACCTGATTCAGAAATACATCGGGGCCGGCGGCATCAAGCCCTCGCTGTCCAAACTGGGCGGGACCCGCTGGAGAAAGACCAAGGATCGGGTCGAAGACGCGGTGTCCGAGTTGGCGGAATCTCTGCTGCGAATCCAGATCGAGCGCGACCAGAGCGAAGGCGTCGGCTACCCGCCCGACACCCAATGGCAACACGAGTTCGAAGAGTCCTTCATGTACGAGGACACCGAGGACCAGGCCCTGGTCAGCGCTCAGATCAAGGACGATCTCATGCGCCCCAGATCGATGGACCGGCTGGTGTGCGGCGACGTCGGCTACGGCAAGACCGAGCTGGCCATCCGCGCCGCCTTCAAGGTCGTCGAATACGGCAAACAGGTGGCCGTCCTGGTGCCCACCACCGTGTTGGCTGAGCAGCACCACCGGACCTTCACCGAGCGACTGGCGGAGTATCCCTTCATCATCGGATGCCTCTCACGCTTCAAGTCCCCCGCCGAGCAGAAGAAGCTGATCGAAAAGGCCAAGAAGGGGCAGATCGACATTCTCATCGGCACCCATCGCCTGCTCAGCAAGGACGTCGGTTTCGCCGACCTGGGCCTGGTGGTGGTCGACGAGGAGCAACGCTTCGGCGTCGAGCACAAGGAGCGTCTCAAGCGAATCCGCTCAAC
>JAZGDL010000279.1:0-3775 GCA_036477795.1 Phycisphaerae bacterium | reverse complement strand
AAATGGACACGGGTCTTTGAACCCAGGGCGCCTTTGCTGTTTCGGTATTCTGCGATCCGATTCAACAGCCACCGGATCCATTATGATCGCGACTACTGCACAAAGATCGAAAAGCTGCCGGGTCTGGTGGTGCAGACATCGCTCATCTGCCAGTTGTTCATCGAGATGTGCCGCAGTGAAGTGCCAAACCACGAGCTCAACTTTTTTGGATTTAAAACGGCACGGCAGACTTACGATACGGGGAACTTTACCATTGCCGGGACACCCTCCAGTGACGGCCGCGAGGCGACACTCTGGTCGCTTGATCCGAACGGCAATGTTTCAATGACGGCGACGGCTAAGTTCAAGTAATCGGGCGTTGTTAACCCCAAGCCCGTTCGTGCAGAGCGCCGATGTCGGTGACAACGTCCACCACGGCCGGTTTCCCAGCGCCGAGCGCTTCCTGGATCGCCGGCTTGATGTCCTTGGGATGCTCCACCCTGATCCCCACGCACCCCATCTCCCTTGCGACATTTGCCAGGTTGACCTCTTTGAACACCCACATTTCGTGAGCGCGCCCCCGTTGTTCCCCGCCGTAGGCAGCATTAAATAACCTCTGCTCCTGGCTCAGGGAGTGATTGTTGTTGACGATGATCACGGCGTTGATGCCGAATCGCGCCGCAGTCTCCAGCTCTGTCAGGTGGTAGAAGAACCCACCGTCGCCGTTGAAGCAAACCACCGGCCGGTCCGGCAGGGCGCACTTGATGCCTAGCGATGCCGGGAACGCCCAACCAAGGGATCCTGCGCACCGGTAAAAGGCCTGGTCTGGCGACGTGAGCTCCATCATGGTACCGGTCCATATGCCGGAGTGGCCCGTATCAGCAACGACGACGCCGTTGTCCGGCAGGACCTCGGTCAGCTCCTTGCAGAGGCGCTCCGGGCGGATCGGCACCGCGTCCGACTCGCGCATGGGAGCAGCCGCCTCGCGCCACTCGCTCACCAGCTTTTGGACGCGGCCGATCCAAGTCTCATCCCATGACCGAGGCTGGCTGCCAGTTTCTGCCAACAACTGCGCGGTGGCCACCTTTACATCACCGAGGATCTCCACCTCGGCCGGGTAATTGCGTCCGAGATGGGTGGGGTCGATGTCCAGGTGCATGACTGTTGTGCCTGGCCGAGGGATTTTCCAGTTGTTGGTTATCTGGCTCCCCGCTCGGCTCCCGATGAAGAAGACGAGGTCGGCTTCAGCAATGGCTTTGTTTGCGCTGTGTCTGGAGTAGGTTCCGACAACACCCAATGACAACGGGTGATTCTCGGCAATGATTCCTTTGCCGTGGAGCGAGGTTGCCACTGGGATGCCCAGATGCTCTGCCAGTGCCACGACTTCCCCCGCCGCGTCGGACGCGACGATACCTCCTCCAGCCACAATAGCCGGTTTCCTTGCCCGGGTGAGCACGGCTACCGCCCGCTTGATGGTCCCGGCGTCCGCGCCCGGTCTGAAGTAGGGAAACCGGTAGGGAAAGCCGTGCTCCGGCAGTTCGAATTCAGCTTCCTTCTCAAGTACCTGGGCGTGACTTCCCTTCATGCGCAGGTGCACGGGGCCAGGCGCTCCGGTGACGGAAATCTTGAGGGCGTGGGCCACCGTATCAGCGAGACGGTCCACCTCGTCGATTGCAAAGTTAGCTTTGGTCACGTGGTCGAACATGCTGAAGTCTTCGACGTCCTGGTACATGTACCGGTATCGGGCTGGTGGGTTCGCACCGCCTGTTATGGCGACCACCGGCGAATGGGCCATATACGCGTCGCGGAGTCCGGCAGCGAGGTTTGCGGCGCCCACGTTCTGAGCGGCGCAGAACGCGGCTGTGTGCGAGGCCCTTGCGTAACCGTCGGCCATGTACGCGGCGGATTTCTCACCGTGCGTAACAACGCGACGGATGTTCGTGTCCTCCAGCGCAGCCATCGTTTCCAGGATGATGGTCGGCTTGAAGAAGACGTGGGTGGCCCCCTGTCGCTTGATAACTTCTGCTAGATATTGAGATCCAGTCATTCGGGGCATTTCATACTCCTTTGGCTCCGGAGGAACTTCCGCCTGCGCCCGGTCGACATGCTCAGCTAGCGGGCGGAGTCCCCGACTCGGCATGTGTTCTGTACCTGAAACAGGTGCCCGTCCCCAGTCGTCACAAACAAGGTGGCCAGATCCTCGCCCCCAAATGCGCAAGCCGTCGGCCGGTCGGCGGCGACGGGGTGGGTCTCGAGGACCCGGCCCGATGCAGCGAACACGTAGATCAATGGCCCGGGACCGTTTTCCCTTGAGCCGGCGGCTACAACCACGTTGCCTTCGCTGTCGACGCATATGCCCGCGGCGCCCCGGTGCGCTCCGCGGTGGTCGGCACCAAAGGTGTGGAGTACCCTTGGGGGGCCAAGCCCACTCTCCAAGATCGGATAGGCGCGCACCTCTCGCTTGCCCTCGCGGGCCGAGGTGCTTTCGGCGACGTAGAGCGTCGCCTCGTCCGGCGACAGGGCGACACCCCGTGGTTCGTTGGTGTCAAAGGTCATGCGCTTCAGCACCCACTCGCGCGGCGGGCTTTCGTAGTCGAGTCTTAGGACCGAACGGTGTTCGAGCAAGGGGAACATCTGGGGCCCGCGTGTCCGTATCTCGCTGTAGCGGTCCGAAAACCAGATCCGCCTGCGCCTGTCTACGACGAGGTGGTGCGGATGATTGTGGCGCGCACCGTTCAGCAGCGCTGTCAGGGCTCGGGCAGAGCCATCCTTCTTGTACCAAGCGATTCGTCTCGCCCCGCTCTGGGCGGCGTAGAGCTCCCCGTCTGGACCGAAGGCAAGACCGCTCGTCCGGGCCGTAAAACGGCGGAACGTGCCGATATCTCCTGTCTTGGCATCCCAGCGCAGGACTTCCCCTGTGGTTACCTTGCAGAACAAAAGCCCTGCGCCATCCCAGACCGGACCGTCCAGCACATCGTTGAAGGTGTTGCCGATCTGCTCAAAGATCCAGGTCATATTTCTCCCGAACGCTCTAGACCGCGATCCCGACAGTGCTCAATCGAATGCGGAAAACGGAACTGCGTGCGGTGATGTAGAGGGTCTGCCAGTCCGCATCGCCCCACGCCATATTCGAACAAGGCTCCGGGACTAGGATGCGGCCCAGATAAGCACCGGAGGGATCGAATACATGTACACCGCCTGGACCCGTGCAGTAGACATGTCCGCTCACGTCCACTTTCATACCGTCCGGATTACCCGGCTGGTCACCGGTAACATTGCAGAACCGGCGGCTGTTGGTTAGCGTGCCATCGGCCCTAACGTCGTAGGCCTGGATGTAACGGCTACCCGTGTCGTTCACGTACAGGATCGATTCATCAGGGGAGAAGACGAGGCCGTTGCAGCCTGGGATCTCGTTGGTCAGCAGAGTAAGTTCCCCGGTGCCCGGCTCGAGCTTGAAGACCGCGGCCGATTCCCGGTACTGCTGGATGTCGTCCACCTCCATCCCTACGATCACCAGCCCGCCTGTCGCATCAGTGAAATAGATGTTTTCGTCCGACTTGACCACGAGGTCGTTGGGAGTGTTGAGTTTCTGGCCTCCGTACTCCATCGCGAGCGGCACGATCACACCGTCGTGGTCCATCCGCCATACGTTTCTGCTGGTCCACCCTGCGACGACCAATCTCCCAGCTCGATCGTACGTCATGCCATTTGCTTTCCCTGAAGGTCGGAGGAACACGCTCTCGCCGACTCCAGGCGTCCACTTCCAGATTGTGTCGCCGATGATGTCGACGAAATA
>JAZGDL010000278.1:0-3432 GCA_036477795.1 Phycisphaerae bacterium | reverse complement strand
TGTAACCGAGCGCCAGCGCCGCTTCCGCGCTGTCGCCGACGGTGCGAAGGCACAACCCCCACTTGGTGTTCTTGAGTCCCCAGGCCAGCAACGGTGCCAGAATCACGCCGATGATGAACAGCGCGTTGATCTCCAGCGCCGAGCGAACCTGTGGATAGGTGCTCCAGGCGCCCAGCTCCAGGTACGGGAGCCTGGGTGCCGAGGGCTGTATCAGCGGCTTGCCGAGAAAAAAGGCGAGGCCGGTGCCGAAGATGAACAGCGAGATACCGACGGCGATGTCGTTGACCCGGGGCAGGTTGGAAACAAGAGCATGCACCAGTGCCAGCGCCGCGCCCGCCAGGCCCGCAACCAGCACCCCGAGCCAGGGTTCACCGGTGAGATAGGCGACGCCATAACCGCTCATGGCGCCCATCACCAGAATGCCTTCGAGCCCCAGATTGACGCGCCCTCCTTTCTCCGTGAGGGTTTCCCCCAGGCTGACGAAGAGGTAGGGCGTGGAGACACGAATCGCGCCGCCGAGCACGGAGATCACGACACCCCACCAGCCCAGATCGGTCGCGGCGTCCATGGCAGCCTAGGCCTCGCGTGCCTGAAGAAAACCAATGCGTCCGTAGAGGGTGTTACTGGCAAGCACCGTCATGAACAACATCCCCTGAAGCACGGCGGTGGTGGCATCGGGTAAGTCGAAGCGCCGTTGAAGAAGCCCGCCGCTGGCGGAAATACCGCCCAGCAGAATAGCCACCAGAACGATCGCAAAGGGATTGTGGCGCGCCAGGAAAGCCACCAGAATTCCCGCGTAGCCGAAGCCCACCACCAGGGAGTCGCTCGCGAATCCGTGCACCGCCACCACCTCCATGGCGCCCGCCAGGCCCGCACCGGCGCCGCCGATGACGCAACAGACAATGACCATACGGTTGATGGGCAATCCGGCCATCTGTGCTGCCCGTTGATTGCCACCGAGCACGTCGACGGCGAAACCGAAGGTGGTCCGACACATGAGCACGTAAAGCACCAGGCAGGTCACGATGCCCACCGCCAATCCCCAGTGTACGTTCAGACCCGGCAGGGCCCCCAGCATCAATTCCTCGGGAATGCTCCAGCTCGACGCCTTCAGTACTTGGGAGAAATCACGCATGGGACCGGACACCAGGTGATTCAGAATCGCGATGGCGATGTAGTTCATCAGCAGAGTCGAAATCGTCTCGTTGACGCCCCGATACTGGCGCAGCGCACCCGCCGCGCCGATCCACAGCCCACCCCCCAGGGCCCCGGCCATGGCCATGATGGCAACCCCGACGACGAACGGCATGCCGGTCAAGTGGACACCCACCAGTACCGTGGCGATGCCGCCCATGACGATGGCCCCCTCGCCGCCGATGACCAGGAGACCGGCGCGCGCGGGGATCGCCGTTGCCAGCGCCGCCAGCATCAACGGGGCGGCCTGGATCAGCGTGCTCTCGATGGATATGCGGGTCGCGAAACCGCCCAGGTACAGGATGTAGAAGACGTCGAAGGGATCGACGCCGAACATCGCAACGAATACACCGAAGCCGATGAGCGTGGCCAGGAGAGCGGAGGCGTTGATCACCACCGCCTCCATGCCGTGATAGAAAGCCGTCCCAAACATCGGGAGAAGTCTTCGGCAGCTCGCCGTTCAGTCGACGTCGACTATTTGAGTCCCGTCTTCCCCACCGCGCCGGCCACGAAAAATCGAACGCCGAGCTTGAACTTCGTGTCTTCGTTGTCGATCACTTCGCCCGCTTTGAGGATGACGTTACCTTCGTTGTCCTCCAGGGGGCCCTTGTACAGCTTCAACGAATCGTCCACGAATCCCTGCTTGGCCTGCATGATCTCCTCGCGGACGCTCTCGGGGACCGCCTTGCCGAAAGGACTGAGGGCCACCATGTTCCGCTTGAAGCCACCGCGCAGCAGGTTCGGATAGCTGCCGCCGGTTTGCCACGCACGTACGAAGTCCGCCGCCGATGCCCAGTTCCACTCGGCTCCCGTCAGGAAGCCATTGGGCGCGAGGGAGCTGACGTCGGAGTGGTAGCCACAGCTGTACACGCCCCGCCGCTCGGCCGTTTCGACAGCCACCTTGGAGCTGTCCACATTGGCGATGATGACGTCGCAGCCCTGATCGATGAGGCTGTTGGTGGTCTCCGCTTCCTTGACCGGGTTATTCCATTCGCCGGTGATGACCACGTTGCAGGTGATTTTCGGGTTTACGGACCGCGCCCCCAGGATGTAGCCGTTGCCGTTATTAAAAATGAAATAGAGGGGTTTGGAGCCGATAAAACCGATCTTGTTGCTCTTAGTCATGCGCCCGGCGGCAATGCCACACAGGTAATGGGGCTCTTCCATGTAGCCACGGTATCCGATGACGTTCTTGGGATCCCCCGGCTTCCAGATGGCGCCGATATGAGTGAACAGCACGTCCGGATACGCCTTGGCCATTTTCTTGACGCTTTTCCAGTAGCCGAACGAGGTCGCCATGATGACCGTGACGCCGTCGAGTTGAATCATGCTCTCCATGACCTTTTCGACTTCCGCCGTCTCCGGCACGTTCTCCTGCTCGACGACTTTGACGCCGTCCATCTTGGCGATCTTGCGGGCGGCGTCCCAGTGAGACTGGTTCCAGCCGAAGTCCTGGCGAGGTCCCACATAGATAAAGCCGACGGTGATGGACTTGGCCGCTGCCGCCAGCGAAGGCAGCATGGAAAGCACGGTGCCCGCTGCCAGAACGTTGCCTCCCTGGCGGAGAATTTCCCGACGGGTCATTGAACGTTTTTTAAACATTTTCATCTCCTCGAGGTTATTGGCTGGCCGGGGGCCGGGACCACGCGACTGCAACAACGGCATCGCATCTTGACGGCAGGGGTCACGAGGGCCTGCGAGCCTGCCCTGGATCACGGCTCCAGGTTTGTTATAGTTGTAAGTAAGCAGTTTCTTACTTGCTGGTTCACGAGTCAACGACTATCGGTGGCTCGCAATCCGAGCAGCGAATGGCGATCCGCGACGAATTGATTTGCGCTGAAGCCGCCATCCGTCGCCATTAACGACAGGCACCAGCCGAAATGGCGATAGCAGCAAAGAGCCCCCCGGAGCACAGCCCTCCCCGACGTCAGAAACGCGATGCGGCGGCAACCCGTGAGCGGCTCCTGCAGGCCGCGGTGACCGAGTTCTGTGCCAAGGGATTCAGCGGCGCGCGCACGGCGGCCATCGCCACCCGGGCCAAGTGTAACATCAGGATGCTGTATCACTATTTTGGCAGCAAGGATGGTCTTTATCTGGCGGCTCTGGAGCAGGTCTACGCGCAGCTCCGCTCCCGTGAGGAACAGCTCGACCTTCTGCACCTGGATCCGGTGCGCGGAATGGCCGCCCTGGTGGAGTTCACCTTCGATCACATGCTGGAGCACGAAGAATTCATCCGCC
>JAZGDL010000277.1:0-8409 GCA_036477795.1 Phycisphaerae bacterium | reverse complement strand
ACGATGATCAGATTGCGGCCCAGCAGTTGCTCGGCCGTGTATATGCCCTTGAGCCCGGCGCAGACTTGTCGCTGCTCGTCGCCCAGATCGACTTTCAAGACAATGAGCTTGTCGGCGTTGGGGTGGTCGTAGGCTTCGATGACTTTGCCGACGCGAAGGTCGACCTTGGTAAAGTCGTCGAAGGAAATCACATCGGGTTGACGTTTTTCAGCCATGACACTTTCACTTTGTAGAATCTCAGCTTATCGACGCAGCAGTGTAGCCGCTCGCGCCCAAGTCAACAAGCCGGCAAAGCCCACGGATTGCAATCCGTGGGCCTTGGAGGAGAATGGGCGAACGAATCAGCGCTATCATGTTCGGGATTGGCGATGGTGGATGCCAGTTGTAGAATGGGGTGATTGGTCGCGAGGAGTCTGCTTTGCGAATCTGCCCGCTGATCTTCAATCCCATCTACAAGCCCAAGATATGGGGCGGCCGACGGCTGGAGGAAGTCGCCCACAAGAAGCTCGACATTGAGGGGCCGATCGGCGAATCGTGGGAGCTGGCAGACCTGGAAAACGATCAGTCGGTGGTCCGCGACGGCCCCGCTGAAGGTGCTACGCTCGGCCGGCTGGTCAAGGATTGGGGCGCCAAGCTGACCGGTCGAGCCGGTCTTTTTGAAGGGCGCTTCCCGCTGCTGATCAAGTATCTCGATGCCCAGGAGCATCTGAGCGTTCAGGTCCACCCCGACGAGCGGATGGCCAAGCGTCTGGGGGGCAACGTCCGGGTCAAGAACGAGGCCTGGTACGTCCTGCACACCGAGCCCGACGGGGCCATCTATCGCGGCTTCGCCGAGGGCGTGACACGTGAGTCCTTCATCAAAGCCATCGAAGAGGGCGCGGTGGCGTCGACGTTGAAGCGCATACCAGTCAAGCCGGGCCAATGCTACTATGTGCCTAGCGGGACGATTCATACCCTGGGCGCCGGGGTGGTGGTGGCGGAGATCCAGACGCCGTCGGACATCACCTATCGGGTTTACGATTGGGACCGCGTCGATTCCGGCACCGGCAAGGGCCGAGCCCTGCACATCGACCAGGCCCTGGAATGCATAAACTTCGGTTCCGACGACGGCGGCCGGCCCCCCACGCATGTCGCCAGCGTTTGGACGTTAGTGACCCGGCTGGTAAGTTGCGATTCGTTCATCATTGAGCGCGTGGGCATGGTGGAGGGCGTGGAGCAGGAAATCCCAACCGGCGAACTAATCGTCTGGATGATCCTCGAGGGAGTCGGCCAGGTGCATTACGCAGGAGGAAAAGAAAGGCTCGCCTTTACAAAGGGCGACACCGTTCTGATTCCTGCGGGGCTGACCGATGCCCGGATCAAGACGCTGGCGGACTGCAAGTGGCTGGAAGTCACCATCCCGGTGCCCAGTGAGCTGGCTGACTTTCCACGTCCCCCTCGTTCTGAACTGGCTGATCCGCAGAGTCGCGGTTATGTGTCGCTGAATCCGCCGGATTCGTAATCAGTGGTAAACCGGCCGACCTCCATTCGGGGGCCGCGCGGGCTTCGAGCCTTGCTGTTACCCACATTTCCGGGAGAATGCCCCGGAGGGGCTACTGAGAATAGCCCAGCGATTCAGGGTTTGTCGATTTAGTCGTTTGAAGCGCTCCCTGATGTAGCGCCACCCCTTGTGGGTGGCGCCAAACGGGGGTGCGCCACCCACAAGGGGTGGCGCTACAGACTAAATCGACAGCCCCTTCATCGCTGGGATAGGGTAGCCGTAGGACGACGCAGCTGCTTTCCCAGCGATAAATCGCTGGGCTATTTTCAAATGTCCCTCCGGGACAGAGTTCTGCCTGACTGCAGTGACCCGGAAGATGTGGGTAACAGCGAGGCTTCCAGCCCGCGCCTCGTTGTCTAGAGTTTTCGAGACAACGGTTATCATGTTTGAGAAGGGCATATCCGAAACGCGGTTGAGACGGGCTCGCTGGGCGGTCTATGTTTTCTTCGGATTGTTCGCAGCGGCGGGACTGGGATACGTAGTGTATTCGGCGATGCGTGGTGACGTGTTCCATGCGTTGATCGGTGCGGGCGTGTCTGCGGGGTCTATCGCATTGGGTATGGCCATGCACTGGGTGGTGTACCTGGCTGCCGTCGTCGATGCTAACACGGGCGAGCTGGCTGATCTTCGCAAGCGTGCCGATGCCATGGAGGCCCTGGTGGAGCAATTGAGCCCCATGGTCGACCTGGGCGACTTAGGCTACGCCGCCGAGTCGACCTTGGTGGCGGCTGATAGCGGTAGTGATCTGTTTCCTCGCCTTGTTCCGGACGATGACAGCGATGCGGTCTCGCAGCCGCAGCCCGCTGATGCGGACCAACCGGCTGATTCATCGGAATCAGCCGCTCCTTTGGACAGTGAGCATCTTCGAGCTGCATTCCGCGATGCCGTATACGCATCGGACTTCGCCGGCGCGTTGGCGGTCGGCCGGCAGATTGCCCAGCTCTACCCACAAAGTCCGATGGCAGATCAATTCAATGAGCTTCGCCAGGCCTTGGAGAGCCGGACGAACGACGGGGATTCGCAAGTTCGGGAAGACACGTCCTGACTTACCGGCTCATCACTTGGGAATTGACGATTGACGATTGGGGATTGGAGATTGGGGATTGACCAGAGTGTTTGCGCGGAACCGTTGGCTGATGGGGCTAGGTGCTGTAGAATGTGACCCAACGCGTGGGGTGCGGTCGCCCGGGAGAGGGTGGTCGCCCGGCGGTGAAACATCCTATGGAGAGCGCCTTCGATGTCTGATTTGAATCCTTTCACGATGGCCCAGGCCCAGCTCGATGAGGCTGCGGCGGTATTGGGGTTGGACAAAGCCACCCATGACTTGTTGCGTAACCCGATGCGTGAATTCCACTTTACGTTGCCGATCCGGATGGATACGGGCGAGACGCGCGTGTTTCAGGGCTACCGTGTGCAGTACAACGCCGCCCGGGGCCCGACCAAAGGGGGGCTGCGCTGGCATCCCAACGAGACCATCGATACCGTTCGGGCCTTGGCGGCGTGGATGACCTGGAAAACGGCGGTGGTGGATATACCGCTGGGCGGAGGAAAGGGGGGGATCACCTGCAATCCCAAGGAACTGTCCGAAGCGGAGAAGGAGCGGATGGCCCGGGCTTACATACGAGCGGCTGCGCCTCACCTGGCGGTCGATCACGACGTGCCCGCGCCCGACGTCTATACCACCCCGCAGATCATGGCCTGGATGATGGATGAGTATGAAACCATGGTGGGACACAAGCACCCCGGTGTCATTACCGGCAAGCCAATTCCGCTGGGAGGCAGCCAGGGTCGCGGTGACGCGACGGCCCGGGGCGGGGTGTACATGGTGCGCGAGGCGGCCAAGATCCTGGAGGTCGATCCTGCCAAGACGACCTACGCCGTTCAGGGTTTCGGCAACGCCGGGCAGTTCGCCGCGACGCTGCATCCGGAGATTCTAGGCGGCGGCAAGATGTTGGCTATCAGCGACTCGACCGGCGGGGTATACGCTGCGGGCGGCATCGATCCGCAGAAGGCGGTCCATCACAAGCGCGAGTCGGGCTGCGTCGCCCAGTTGCCGGGCACTGAGCCGATCAGCAACGAGAAACTGCTGGAACTGGAGGTCGATGTGTTGTACCCGGCGGCGCTGGAACACGCCATCAGGGCGGACAACGCGGAGCGGATCAGGGCGAAGATCATTTGTGAACTGGCCAACGGCCCGACCACGCCCGAGGCCGACAGAATACTGTACGACAAGAACATCTTCGTGCTGCCCGACTTACTGGCCAACGCCGGAGGGGTCACCGTGTCCTACTTCGAGCAGGTGCAGAACACCTACAACTACTACTGGTCGCTTGAAGACGTTCGCGCCCAGTTGGACCGCCGCATGACCGATGCCTTCGGCGCCGTGTACGCCATGTCCCGCAGGCGCAAGGTGCACATGAGGTTGGCAGCCTATCTCGTGGCGGTCTCCCGTGTGGCGGAGGCCTGCAAGCTGCGCGGTTGGGTCTAGAAAAGGGGATATTCTACTTCTCTGTTAGGTGTTACGTCAGCGTATGTCCGGATCGTAGGCCGAAAGATCGTACTCCGGCATCGGCCCGAACAGGCGACGCATCTCCCGCAAAGTGGCGATCACCCTGGCTTTGTCACGTTGGGCTACAAACTCGCCCGACAGCTCCGCCTTGTCGAACAAACGCTCCGCGGAACCCAGACGACGTTGAGGCTTGAGAGACGATAGTTCCAGGCGGCCTTTGATTTGCTGACGTCTGCGGTCGGCGCGGAAACAGAGGAATCCACTGCCTTCAAAGGTCGCCCCGTCCGGCCCGCTGACGATCATGTAGCTGACCGTGGCGTTGATCATGGTCCGCTCAGCATAGGTGCGGCCGGGTTTCGGCACCCAGAACGTTCGCATGTGAACGACCTGCGTGGTGGTGGGTGATTCCCCGTTGACGGTCGTGTGCCGGGCGACGATGTCCACGTTTCCGTGGGCGTCCGTGCAGTAGTAGCATTCGTCGAAGGCCTGGAAGTAGCCATGGGCCTCGCCCGAGGGCCGGTAGTCCACCACGTGAAACTGGGTCACCTTGGGGCCGCAGCCCAAGAGCCAAAGCGGTAAGATAACGGCGGACATTACCCATGGGCGCTGACGTGTCGTTGGGGCGATCATCTATTGCCAACGTATGGCTACAAACTGGCTGCGTCAATCCCCTCTTTTGGTCGGGCGTTGGCTGATTGGGCCTGGACGCTTTCAAAAACGCTGAAACGAGCGGATTGTCTGGCGTGGTGCGGGGCTGCTTTTATAATCCTGCGCCGGAGACCTAGTTGATGCCTGACAACGTAACAACTGATTCTGGCAAGGTTCGCGTGGGGGCGGTGTCGTTTCTGAACGCCTTGCCGTTGATCGAGGGTTTGGAAGACAATGCGCGCGTGGTGCTTACCAGGACGGTCCCGTCGCGGCTGGCTGGCATGCTTGATCGCGGCGAAGTGGATGTGGCCCTGGTTCCCGTGATAGATTGCATGCCGCCCGGGCGCGATTGGAGCATCGTTTCCGATGCTTGTATCGCGTGTGACGGAGCCACGCTGACGGTTCGCGTGTTTTCGCGATTCGATCCGGACGACGTTGACACGCTGCACGTGGATTGCGATTCGCGTTCATCGGTGGTGCTGGCTTCCGTCATATGGCGGGAGAAGTACGGTCGGGCGTTGAAGGTGCTGCCGTTTCAGGCTGCCCAGCCGTCGCCGGCGATACTTGCCAACTGCCAGGCGGTTCTACTGATCGGAGATAAGGTCATTCAGCCGCCGGTGGGTCTGGAGGTTTTCTCCACACAGATCGATTTGGGCGCAGCCTGGAAGTCGCTGACCGGTTTGCCGTTCGTGTTCGCGGCGTGGGTGGCTTCGAGCCGGGCCGTCGGCGATCGAGTTGCCGGAATACTCGCGGAAGCACGGGACGCCGGCGTGGCACGCGCGCCCCAGATAGCAGAGGAGCACGCCCCGCACATGGGCTGGCCCGTGGATCTGGCACGGCGCTATCTCACCGAGTATCTGAGCTTCACGCTCACCGATAGACATCGTGAAGGTATGCAACGCTTCGTGGAGCTCGCTAAGCGTTATGAACTTGTCTCGACAGCGGAGGAGCCGGTCAGCGCATGAACGTGGGCGAAACCACCTGCCGTGTCGGACGACCCCGCGCTGGCGCTTGGGGCTCGGAGTCGCGCATTTCGGAGGCCGATGCACTGGCAATGTATCGCGAATGCTCCATCCACGAACTCGGCCGCGAGGCCCATAAAGTCACCGAGGCGCTGCATCCGGAAACGTATCGCACCTACGTGGTCGACCGCAACATCAACTATGCCAACTACTGCACGGCCAAGTGCATCTTCTGCAACTTCAAGGCGGACCCTCCGGGCATGGACAGCGGGCGGCGCGATCTGCCGGAGGGATATGTTCTGTCGTTGGAGCAGATCGGCAAGAAGATTGAGGAACTGCTGGCCATCGGCGGCACGCAGGTTCTGATGCAGGGCGGACTGGTGCCGGCGGAGATGCTGCCCTTTGAGTGGTATCTGGATCTGCTGCGTTTTATCAAACGCGAATACCCCGCTATCCACATTCACGCGTTCAGCCCGCCGGAGATATTTGCGTTCGAGAGAATCTTCAACATGCCGGTGGGCGAGGTGCTGGTCCGGCTGCGGGCGGCGGGGCTGGACTCCATCCCCGGCGGCGGCGGAGAGATCCTGGTCGATCGCGTTCGCGACAAGATCGGCATCGGAAAGACGCGGACCGAAGAGTATCTGTACGTGATGCGCGAAGCCCACAAGCTGGGCATGAAAACCAGCGCTACCATGATGTTCGGCCACATCGAGACCATTGCGGAACGGATCGAAACGCTTCGTCGCTATCGCGATCTTCAGGACGAGACTAGTGGTTTTACCGCATTCATATGCTGGACCTTTCAGCCCGGCGACACTCCTCTGGGCCGCGTCCAGCAGTTCCCGGCGGACTACGACGGTGAGCCCGACGGCAAACACCTGATGCTGGCGGACGCTAACGAGTATCTCAAGATGCTGGCGCTTTCGCGAATCTATCTGGCCAACATTCCAAACGTTCAGTCTAGCTGGGTCACGCAGGGTCCCAAGATCGGGCAGTTGGCCCTGTTCTTTGGCGCCAACGACATGGGGTCGGTGATGATGGAGGAGAACGTGGTATCATCCGCCGGGACCACCTACCGGCTGAACGAGGGGGAGATACGGGCGCTCATCACCGACGCCGGCTGGACCCCGCGTAGACGCAGTTTTTACTATGAGCTGATCGATAGTTGATGTGGGCTGCGGTGGCCCACGGGTTGCAACCCGTGGGCTTGGGTGGGTTGCGTTGGAATTGAAGGATCGGTCAGATGTTGACGGGCAGTGTGTTTGTGGTGATACTCGCTTCGGCACGGACGGGAGGGCGAGGCTCCCGCCGAGCCCGTTCGATGTGTTGCCGCAGCCGAAAGGCTCACCAGGAGGTTCGCCCTCCCGCGGCAGCCCATGAGCAACTCAGCGGCCGCCGGTGTCGAAAGGAGTCACCATGCGATTTCCGTTCACGTCATTGCGAATGTCGGGAGCGCTAACGCCGGCGAAAGGTTTGCTGGCGTTGAGCTTGGTCGCCGTTTCGGCTGTGGGAAGTCTCGCGGACGAACGGTATGGATTCCGCGCCCGAATCGATCTGGCACGGGACAAGGTCTTCCCGGCTCTGGTGAATATCAAACTGGTCACCTCACACTATTGGGGCGGCAAGGAGATCAAGGGGCAGGCTGTCGGCAGCGGTACTATCATCACGCCGGAAGGTCACGTGCTGACCAATCAACACGTGACCAACAACGGGCGACGATTCCGATGCACCCTTTCCGACAAGCAGGAGATCTCAGCGGAATTGGTGGGTGAAGATCCGCTCACCGATCTGGCGGTGCTCAAGCTGAACTTGGAAGAGCTGAAAGATCCCGGCGAACCTTTGCCCGTAGCCAAGCTGGGTGATTCGGACAAGCTGGAAATCGGAGACCACGTGCTGGCTATGGGCAGCCCCTTTGCCCTGTCCCGTTCGGTGACACTGGGGGTGGTGTCCAATACGGAGCGTGTGTTTGCCGGCGGTCTGGGCGATAGGGACCCGGACGATATGCGGCTCGAGCGTGGCCAGCGAACCGGGCTGTTCACCCGATGGATTCAACATGACGCGTTGATCAACCCGGGCAATTCCGGCGGCCCGCTGGTCAACCTGGACGGGGAAGTGGTGGGGGTGAACGAGCTGGGAGGCTGGAGTATGGGTTTCGCGATTCCCAGCAACCTTGCCAAGCAGGTGGCGGACGCCCTGGTGGCCGACGGTGAGGTGAAACGCAGTTGGATCGGGGTGAGTTTCAAGTCCATCGAGAAGACCGGATTGAAGAAGGGCGTTCTGGTCAATTCAGTGGTGGACGATTCACCGGCTAACAGGTCCGGTATCCGCTCTGGTGACGTGGTAACGCAAATCGACGGCGAGTCGGTGACGGTGCGTTTCGCGGAGGAGATTCCGCTGCTGCTCAAGACCATCGCGGATCGCGAAATCGGCTCTACCGTAGAGGTTCGCTACATTCGAGACGACGCCGAACATGATGCCGTGATCGTGACCGAAAAGCTGGAAAAGGACCGTGGCGAGGAGCGTGACCTTCGAGCCTGGGGTTTGACGGCCATGGAGATAACCACGTTCTGCAGCCGTGAGCACCGCTTGGACAATAAGGAAGGGGTGCTGGTGACAGGTGTCCGGCCGGGCGGAGGGGCGTCCCTGGCCAAGCCCCCGCTGGGCAGAGACGACGTGATCAAAAAGGTCGCCGGGGTCAAGATCGATGACCTGAACGGCTTCATCGAGCAATACGAAGTGATCATGGATTC
>JAZGDL010000276.1:0-2929 GCA_036477795.1 Phycisphaerae bacterium | reverse complement strand
CCGGCATTGACGGCAGTATCAGCCCTGTATCGCAGCAACCAGGAGCAACATGATGCCTCAACCTGTCTGTGCGATTGTCGGCACCGGCGAGGGACTCGGCCGCGCGCTGGCGGCCAAGTTCGCTGGCGAGGGGTTCGACATCGCCCTAATCTCTCGGACCGAGAAAGGCAGCAGCGCCGCGGCCGAAGCCGTCGCCCGGGCCAACGCCGAGGCGAACGTCAGGTTCTTTGCGGCCGACGCGACGCAGTCGGAAACCGTCGAACAGGCGCTTGTGGCGGTCGCGGGCGACATGGGCGACGTCGACGTCCTCATCTACAACGCCCGAAGCAGCTTCGCGCCGTGCGACCCGCTTGATATGACCTACGCGGCACTCGAAGATGTCTATCGCCTGGAAGTCGTCGGGGCGTTCGCGGCGGCCAAAGCGGTGCTGCCAGCGATGCGCGAACGCGGGCGCGGCACCGTGCTTTTCTCGAGCGCGACCGCCGCGCTGCGCGGCTCGGCCACCCATCCGCTCTATTCCATCGGCAAGTTTGGCCTGCGGGCGTTGTCGCAGAGCCTGGCCAAGGCGTATTCGAAGGACGGCGTGCACGTCGTCCACGTCAGACTGGACTGCGACCTGGACGTGCCGCTGATGCGCAAGCACTACGGCGCCGACTTCGATCCCGAACACGCTGCCAACACCGACGACGTAGCGGCAACCTACTGGTGGGCCCATCAACAGCCGAGATCGGCCTGGAGTAACGAGATCGAACTCAGACCCTATACCGAGACGTGGACCTGTTGAGAGCGGACGCGCTTCATCCGTGTCGCGTGCCGACCTTCAGCCTGGCGGCGCTTCCTCGAATCTGGGCAGATCGTCCGTAATGTCGTGCCAGCCGGCCTTGTAGGCGACGAATTTGTGGTCGACCGGCTTGACGCCGGGATCGTCATCGAGTGAGCCCAAGGGAATGACCGCAATCTTGCGCTCGGCGTCGCGCCGCGGCATGGCTGAGCTGCAGACGTCGCAGAACACCTGGGTGAAGTAGCGTGCCTCGGGCACCTTGTAGCTCTTCAGGTGGTCCTCGCCCTTGAGAAATCCGACCCCGTCAAACGACGTGAAACCGTTGCTCGCATGGGCTGCCGCGCGCGCGTGACGACAGCGCCAGCAGTGGCAATTGTGCGCGACCTTGATCGGTTCGGTGACGTGGAAGGCGATGGCGCCGCACAAACAGCTCCCGCGTACCACGCCTTCCGGTCCGGCAGCGAGCGGCTTGTCGTCGACGCTCGGGTAACCGGTCTCGACTGGATAAGCGTCGTGGCGCGGCAGGTCGCCGGTCACCTCGTGCCATGGCGCATTGTCGGCCACGAAGATGTTGCAGTCGGCTTTCTTCCCGTGGTCGTGGCAGCCGGCGGGCGCCGCCCAGCGTTCGCCATCACGGCCCAAGAATGGCACCACCGAGCCGCAGCCGTCGCACGAACATCGGGTCAGGAAATGCGACGACCTATAGCGGACGATGGTGTCCGTCTCGCTCGTCCATCGGATCTGATCGGGGCGCACAAGATAATAGGTGCCAAACGGCGTGCCGTGCACCTTCTGGCACATCTTGCAATAGCAGTTGTAGGCAGCGAATGGCTCAGCGGTCAGTGCCCAGGTGACTCCTCCGCATAAGCACCTTCCTTCGTTCATCCTGCCGTTCCTCGCGTAGATGTAAAGTCAGCGCAAGGCCGGCAACCCCGCCCCGCCAAATATTCACCAGTCACCGACACTACGGTCCACTCCAGTCAAATGGGATGTGCTTGGCAGAATTAACGGTCCAGGAGAAGTTGAAGCCAAATGCGTCGACCTTGCAGACCGTCGATTTACCCCAGGTGACCACCTGACCGGGGCCCGTCTCCGATCCGGGGGCGCTGCTCATCCGCGGGGGTTCGCCGGGCGTGCTTGTCAGCCCGGACAGAGCCTCTGCCCAGGCTTTGACCTTGCCTGGAATGTCGAGCCCCCACCGGGACTGATCGGGCGCAATCTCAAAAGAGATCGCGGCCCGTTCGATGCCGAGGTCTTCGCTGCCTCTTGAAAATAGATCGCTGATCTTCTCCGGCCACCCGCCCGCCCGGCCACTGAATATTTCCAATAGGGCGTCCGCCTGGAGGTCACTGGCCCTCTCGTCGACGAAGGTGCCAGAACGGCCTCGAGCATTGTAGTCCCACAGGCTTCCGTCAAAGCTACCAACACGGGCGACCGAGAGACCGTCCAGCGTGACGTCGCCGTAATGACCTTCGACTATGTGCCAGAAGAGGACTGCTTCGCAGAGGTCATTGTCCGGTGCCTGGCCGAACGTGCATGGACAGGCGACGGCGCAGCTGCAATTGTCGAACCAATCGCCAGCGATGTGCCAATTCGGGGTGTCTGACATGGCAACTCCAGCGCTAGAGCCGGATCATTCGAATCGGCTGGCCTCCAGACTAACAGCCCCGCCGGATTGTCGTCAGGAGAGCGTCCCTGCGAGTATCTAGAGCGCGCTTTCGAAGCGCAATGCCTGCAAATGGCTATAAGCGGACTCTTTGGGGTCGTGCCTCGAATGTCCGCTTTGCCCCCGAAAGCAGACATCCAGACGGTGACGCCAGAAGGTCCGCTTTACCCCCGAAAGCGGACATTCAAACCATGATTCCGGGTCAGGCACCTGCCGATGTCCGCTTTGCCCCCAGAAGCGGACATAAATGGCTAGGGCGCGGGATGTATGCTTATGACCGAAACCCGACATTCATGGTGCTGGCGCTTTTTTGTGAAGCAGATGTCTCGCGCGGTATGACGGCATCAGAACTCAATCAGGTGGTTCGGTGGTTCATCGATATCATCATCGGGTCGCGGGAAATTTTCGGATACCGGAGACGCGGACTGGGGCGGACTCGGCGGTTCGTCCCACAGGGCAAGCTCTGCAAGACCTTGTGCATA
>JAZGDL010000275.1:0-2753 GCA_036477795.1 Phycisphaerae bacterium | reverse complement strand
GCCACGGGAATTCCAACTGTTGGAACACTTCCTGCTCCACCCCGAGAAAGTAGTCCGCCGCACGGAGCTGCTAGAAAAGGTGTGGGACATGCACTTCGATCCGGAAAGCAACGTGGTCGACGTTCACGTCGGAAACCTGCGCCGCAAGCTCCACGACGCGGGGTACGACAACTTTATCCAGACCGTGCGCGGAGTGGGCTTCTGCCTGAAGGCGCCCGATACCGCTGGCGAGTGACTCGAAGACGTCTCTAACTGACCACGTTGGACAACCGCATCGACCCCGAAGCGTTAGCGAGAATTGTCACAACATTGTCACAACGCCCACTGACGCTCACAAGCGCCCACTGACGCAAATGACGTGAAAGCGCCGAAGACTGACGCCCACTGACGCTCACAAGCGTTCGGATTTTCCTCCGGAGCCAAAGGTCGCAGGTTGCCGGTCGCACCACCCCGCTCTACCACTCCCGCCTCCTTCGGATTGAATCCTGTCTGGCGCAATCGGGCTTGTCTTTTCGGGTCCCACGTGTGACCATTTCCAGCCTAATTGACTCAAGACTCACCACAATCAATAGGTGTTGAATAGGAGGGGGAATGCCAGCGCTCACCGTGGCGACCAAGGACGGCGGCACCACTACCATTGGCCAGAAGGATGTCGAGGCGCTCGCATCGAGCCTGAGTGGCGAGCTGCTCACTCCAGAATCACCGGGCTACGATGAGGCAAGGACCGTCTGGAATGCGATGATCGATCGCCGGCCCGCGATCATCGTCCAATGCGCCGATGCGGCGGACGTGATTCGCGCCGTCAATGTCGCCAGAGATAATGACTTGCTCGTCGCCGTGCGAGCCGTCGGTCACAACATTGCCGGCAACGCCGTGTGCGACGGGGGCATGATGATTTCGCTCGCTGGTATGAAGTCGGTGCGAGTGGATGCGAAAGCCCAACGTGCCTGGGTCGAGCCCGGTGTCACGCTGGGTGAGCTGGATAATGCGACGCAGGCGTCTGGCCTCGCCTTGCCCGTCGGGATCAACTCAACGACTGGCGTCGCGGGGCTCACGTTGGGTGGCGGCTTTGGGTGGCTCAGTCGCAAACACGGGTTGACAATCGACAACCTCATCTCGGCGGACGTGGTCACAGCGGCTGGCGAACAGGTTCGCGCCAGTGCGGACGAGAACGCCGATCTCTTCTGGGGCATTCGCGGTGGCGGAGGCAACTTCGGGATCGTGACCTCGTTTGAGTTCGCACTGCACCCGGTAGGCCCGGAAGTTCTTGCGGGCCTGATCGTGCATCCGTTCGCCGCTGCTGATGAAGTGCTCCGCTACTACCGCGAGTTCGCGGCCCAGGCGCCGGACGAAGTAACCGTATGGGTCGTCATGCGGAAAGCGCCACCGCTGCCATTTCTCCCCGAAGACGTTCATGGTACCGAGGTCGTAGTCCTCGCGGCGCTCTATGCCGGCGACATAGCGGAAGGCGAGAGGGCGTTGGCGCCGCTTCGGGAGTATGGGAAACCGATTGCCGATGTCATTGGCCCCGTTCCGTTCGTCGAGTTCGAGTCGGGCTTCGATCCGCTCCTCACGCCTGGAGTCCGTAATTACTGGAAGTCACATGACTTTCTCGAGTTGGGCGACGATCTGGTGGACACGCTGATCAAGTATGTCGGAAAGCTTCCTGGTCCCCAGTGTGAGATCTTCTTGGCACAGATGGGTGGTGCCACGAACCGGGTGGATGCTAGTGCCACGGCGTATCGCCATCGCGACGCCGAGTTCATCGTGAACGTGCACGGTCGGTGGGAGAGTCCCGGGGAGGATGATCCTTGCATCGCATGGTGCCGCGAGTTGTTCAATGCCATGACGCCCTACGCCACCGGCGGTGTGTACGTGAATTTCATGACGGAAGAAGAGGAGCAGCGTGTCCAGTCGGCCTACGGCGACAGTTTCGAGCGGCTCGTACAGCTCAAGAACAAGTACGACCCGACGAACATGTTCCGGATGAATCAGAACATTCGCCCAACGGTCTCGGTATGAGCGGCCGCTTTCACCAATAAGGGTCGGTAGAGCGTCTGCCGTGGGGACCAAAAAAGGCCAGAATCTTTTTTAG
Organism: Phycisphaerae bacterium; assembly: GCA_036477795.1. Classification (GTDB taxonomy): domain Bacteria; phylum Planctomycetota; class Phycisphaerae; order UBA1845; family UBA1845; genus JAZGDL01. The sequence goes on along the minus strand of JAZGDL010000275.1, from coordinate 658 downwards.
ATTCTGGCCCCCCCCGGCTCACTCCACAACAATCACCGCCGTCATGAACGGGTGTAGGCTACAGTAATACGGGGATGCAGTCGTTCAATGTGGAACGAACATGAGCTTGATCGACGTTAGTGAGAAGTTGGAACCCGTTGTTGGGATTCCGATTTTGGGGATCAACGCGGTGACCTAATGGTACGCCTTACGGGAAAACGGGTTCGAAGGGGCTTTGGTTGGTGCGGGAAGATTGTTACGGGAATTCTAGGCGAGGAGGATCCATGAGCGAAGGCTTCGACGCCCCCGACGACGGATCGGTGACCTGGGTGATCACCCATCAGGTCCATCCCGATCGACGGGACGACTTCGAGGACTGGATCGCCGGCATCGCCGACGAGGTGGCTCGCTTTCCCGGCCGCGAAGGCGTGACCGTGCTGCGCCCTGGCGGGGAGTCGAGCACGGAATACGTGGTAATCATTCGCTTTGCCTCCTACGACGACCTTCGCCGCTGGGAGGAGTCGGCGGAGCGAGCTGAGTGGCTCACCCGGCTCGACCCCCTGCTCGCGGCAACGTCGACCTATCGCACAGAGACCGGCCTGGAGACCTGGTTCCAGCTGCCGGGCCAGCGCGCCGTCGTGCCGCCGCCGAAATGGAAGATGGCGTTGCTCATCATCCT
>JAZGDL010000274.1:0-9490 GCA_036477795.1 Phycisphaerae bacterium | reverse complement strand
TGGCGCCCATGGGATGGACGGTGCGATCGATGGCGTGCAGCAGACTGCCTTGGCGCTCGCCGGAGCGGAGGGTGCGCTCGATTTCCATGGATCGCCAGGTGGTGTGATCGATCAGGAGCGTGTCGCTGCGCTGGGCGGTCTCCAGTCGGGTGACGTGGGCCAGGCCGGTCTTCTGGGTCTCAGCCAGGTAGCTGATGATGGCCCCGGCGGCGCGGACGGAGGCGGATGTATCGTTGATGCCGAATCCGTCCAGCGTGGTCACGCCGAAGTGTTTGTGTAGCGTGTCCAGGGCGTGATGGCGGGTGTACTCGTAGGCGTTGCGCTCGGTGACGGTAGTCTTGCACAGCGTTCGCAGTTCATTGGCGGGAGCGGCCAGCGGGGAATCCGTATCGTCGTCGATGAGCAGTTCAGCCGGCCGGAGGCGGACCAGCTCATCGACAAGACCATGGCCCATTTCGTCATGGACGCGGAAACGGCCGGAGGCCAACTCGATGGTGGCCAGCCCTACGCCGTGGGTGCCGGCGGCGATGGATGCCAATATGTTGTCACTCTTTTCGTCGAGCAGGGCTTCGTCGGTGAGCGTGCCGGCGGTGACGATACGGACGATCTCGCGTTTGACCACGCCTTTAGCCTGTTTGGGGTCCTCGGTCTGCTCGGAGATGGCCACCTTGTAGCCGGCGGCGACCAGCTTATTGAGGTACGTTTCCAGGGCGTGGTAGGGAATGCCGGCCAGCGGGATGGCGTTGTCACCTTTGGACCGGGCGGTGAGGGCGATGCCCAGGACACGCGAGGCGGTCTTGGCATCTTCGTAAAAGGTCTCGTAGAAGTCGCCCATGCGAAAGAGCAGGATGGCGTCGGGTGCCTGCTTCTTCTGGGCGGCGTACTGGCGCATAGCCGGGGTGAGGGTATGCTGGGTGAGTGCTGGCTGGGACTGGATGGGTTTGGTGGCCATGGACGCCTTTCGTGCCCCTGTGGGACCGGCTCCTGTGGGACCGGCTTTCCAGCCGGTCAAATGAGCAGGATAAGAAGCCTGTCCCACAGGTGTGCCGAACCCTTTTTTAGCAGGGATGGGCTGCGTGGGAAACGGGCAGGTGGCTAAATCTGCTCAGGGCGGAGCTACGGCGTTGGCCTTTCAACCTGGAGGGCCTTGGGCGGCCATGCGGGGCCTGCGACCGGTTTGACGGTGTAACCGGCGGGGAGCGAGCCCAGTAGGTCCACGATGGATCGGTGGTGTGCGGGGTGGATCAGCGTGGGGGCGATGTCGGTGAGGGGCTGGAGCACGAAACGGCGCTGGTGCATGCGGGGGTGGGGGATGGTGAGCGTGGGGCTGGAGTGGACCAGGTCACCGTAAAGTAGGATGTCGATGTCGATAGTGCGGGCGGCGTTGGGGATTGCGGATTGCGGATTGCGGATTGCGGATTGCGGATTGGGGATTGCGGATTGCCCTCCGTCCCTTCGTCCCTTCGTCCCTTCGTCCCTTTCTTCCTCTCCTCCGTTCCTTCTTGAACGGGTGCGGCCTAATCGCTGCTCGATGGCTTGTGTCGCTTGCAGCAGTGCTTGCGGGGACAGCGTGGTTTTGACGGCGGCGGCGGCGTTGAGGTATTTGGGTTGGTGCGGGGGCCCACCGACCGGTTCGGTTTCGCAGAGGCTGGAGACGGCGGTGATGGTAATGTGGGGGTGGGCATCGAGGGCCTTGAGGGCCGCGGCCAACTGATCGCGGCGGCAGCCCAGGTTGGCGCCCAGTGCCAGGTAGGCGTCGATGGGGAAGGCACGGAGGGACGAAGCTGAGGAAGAGAGGGACGAAGGGACGAAGGGACGAAGGGACGGAGGGGAATCGCCAATCGTCAATCCCCAATCGTCAATCGTCAATCGCCGGTCGCTACCCCGCGCGTGTGGGACAGGCTTTCCAGCCTGTCGTTTGACCGGCTGGAAAGCCGGTCCCACAGGCGCTTGGGGCTCGGATGGTTTGTTGTGTTTGTTGGGTGTCACCAGTTGACACTTTCCATGCGCCGCAGTGCTTCCGTGATGCGGGCGGTGCCGACGGTTAGGGCGATGCGGAAGTAGCCTTCGCCGGGTCGGCCGAAACCGGTGCCGGGGACAACCACGACGGCGGCGCGGTCCAGCAGCTTGGCGGCGAACTCCGCGGAAGTGTAACCGTCGGGGCAACCGGCCCAGACGTAGAAACCGGCTTGCGGTTTTTCTGCGCTGATGCCCATGGCGTTGAGGGCGCTGACCACAATGTCGCGACGCTCGCGGTAGAGGTCGGACATGGCCCGGACGCTGACGTGGTCGGCGTGGTCGAGAGCGTCGGAGGCGGCGTTCTGGATGGCGTTGAACTGGCCGGAATCGAGGTTGTCCTTGACCTGGGTCAGTGCGGCGACGGCGCCGGGATTGCCTACCGCGAAGCCGATGCGCCAGCCGGTCATGTTGAACGACTTGGAGAGGGAGTGGAACTCTATGGCGTTGTCGATGGCCCCTGGGACCTGGAGGATGCTGGGCGGCTTGAACTCGAAGAAGACCTGGGAGTAGGCGGCGTCGTGGGCGATGAGGATGTGGTGCTTGCGGGCGAACCCCAGCAGCCGTTTGAAAAAGTCAATGTCGGCGACGGCGCCGGTGGGGTTGTTGGGGTAATTGAGGTACATGAGCTTTGCGTTTTCGGCGACGTCGGGGGGAATGGCGTCCAGATCGGGCAGCCAGTTGTTCGCGGCGATGAGGGGCATTTCGTGCCCGACGCCGCCGGCGAAAATGGTGGCGGCGGTGTAGACCGGGTAACCGGGGGCCGGGATCAGAACGGTTTCGCCGGGGTTTAGGACGGCGGTGGGCAGATGGCCGATTCCCTCCTTGCTGCCGATGAGGGCGGTGACGTTGTCGCGTTTGAGCGAGACGTCGAAGCGGCGTTGGAAGAAGCCCATGCAGGCATCGATGAATTCGTTGGTGCCTGCGCCGGTGGGGTAGCGATGGTTGGCGGGGTTGCGTATCTCTTCAGCCAGCCGGTCGACGATGAAGTCGTGCGTGGGCATGTCGGGGTCGCCGATGCCCAGGTTGATGACGTCCTTGCCGGCGGCGAGGGCCTCACGCTTCCTGCGATCGAGGTCAACAAAGAGGTACGGCGGCAAGTGCTCGAGTCTTTCGGCGCGCCATTCTTGCATGGTGATTCGTCCGACGTTGAAGAATTGACCTTGTCCAACCGCCCGAGTAGGCGCAGAACAATCTCGCGCCCGGGTCAATATAGGTGCAGCCGGCGCATGCGTCAAATCGTGAGCCATGCGGCGAGCATGGCCCGGATCGGCAGCCTGGTTGCTACGGCCTGTTGGGGGGCGTGGTGAAGCGGAGGGCGAGAACGCCGCTGAGGTGGTCATGTTGGCTGCGGATGACGCGGACACTGGCGAAGTCCACGAGCTTAAAGAGGCGCTGCAGTTGGCGGAGGGCCCCGGTGGGGTCGGCGGCGGTCGGTGAAAGCCCGGGGCGTCCACCAGACGGAACGACAATGTCGAGGGTTTGATCTTGGCGCTGGACGCGGAAGGTCCAGCGTCCGCTTTGGGGAGGTGTGATGACCTTCCGGCGCAAGTCGCGCCTGGGTTCGTCGAGCGAAAGAAGCTGGCCGTTGGCGCCGATGATGCGGTCGCCGGGGCGAAGACGGCCGTAGGCGCGGCCGTTGGGGTAAACACGGGCTACCAGCACGGTGCCCGGCAGGTCGCCCGGCTTCATGCCGATGCCCAGCCTTGGCGCGGGCCGACGTTTCTCGGGGGCGGCTTCCTTGTTGCCGAGGATGGTGTTGAACCATCCGACCACTGGGCCTTGGGGCTCGCTCAGCCAACTACCGATGACCTGTGCAGCCAACTGCGGCTGGGCCATCGCGATGGTTGACGAGTCCTTTGCGCGATGGGCAAGCGATGCGAATTCATCCAGGTCGCTGAGGCGGGGTGCGAGGCTCCATTGGGCGTCGATGATGTTGCGAATGTGATCGGCGCTGGCAGCCAGGACGAACCAGTTTCCAACCGCGGCGAAGGCGGGGGAGAACACCGTTTGATCGGAATGTGGGCCGGGCGTGTTTTTCCGCGGAACCGGCATGGCCAGTTCGTACAGTGGAACGCCGAGGTATTCGGACTGGGAGAGACGCAACCGCGGTGCGACGGCATTACGGCCTTTCAGGTCCAGCCAGTCGACGACGACTTGGACGGCCTGAGCACAGGAGGCGGCGCATTGCGGGGCATCGTCGGACTCGAACAGTACGGCGACCTGGGGGAGATCCGGTCCGGTGCCGAGGTGCTGGTCCCAGACGAACATCGCGTTGGGCCCGAGCCGTGCGATCACGTCGCGCATGATGGGATCAACATCGAACACCTCGACGAGCAGTTTGACGAAAGCGGGAGTGTCACGGTCCACGCTTTGAGACAAGAGACCTTGGAAGGCGTCGCGGACGTTCACGCGCGTGCACCAGGCCGCCAAAGTGGTCTGCGGCAGTGTTCCGGCGCGCTCAAAAGCGTTGGCTGCGGAGGGCTGCGTGGGGTTGCGGCGGAGCGCGTCCGCCTGGAAGGCAAACTCAACCCCGTCGTCGCGGAAGTACATGCCGATGGCCAGCCGCGAGAGGTCCAGATCTAGCATCTCGAAGCGCATCTCTTTGGCATCGGCCGCGTTAATGTAGACCAGCCCGTTCGGGCCGGCGGGCAGAGCACGGAGTCTTTGCGCGAAGTCGGGCTTCTCCGCCAGGGACCCGGGGGTGGTGCCCATCATGAGCCGGACAGTCTGCTCAAAAAGTGAGCCGGTGATGCTCCTCTGGCTAATGATGAGGACCTTGCCGTTGGTAGCGGCGGATAGGAGGTGCTCGGTGCGGAAGACGATCACCCTGCGCCGGCCGCCGATGGTATCTTTGCTTCCCGGGGTGAAGATTTGCTCGATGAGATCGTCACCCTTTCGCAGGCGAACTATCAGGATGCCCTGGGCCAATCGTTTCCATGACGGGGCGGCGATGGCGATTCGTCGTGAGGCCAGTTCTCTGGTGGTCCGTCCGGGCTTGATGCCGAGATTGCGCAGCATGCGTTGCAAATCCGCGGTGAGACCGCGGCGGGCGTCGGCTGATCCGACCAGCAACTCATAGACATGGTTGGCGACGTCGGTACGGCCGGCGGTACCGTCGGCCGCGATGCGATCGAGCTCGACGAAAAAGCCGGCTGACGGGGGCACAACCGAGGCGAGCGAGTCGGAGTGAATGTTGCCGGCAGCGACTTCGCGCCCCGCAATCAACAACAGAAGCAGCGCTGCGGCGGTGTGGTTGACCAGCACTGGTTTGACGAATTGTAGTAGAAGTACTACAGGGGCCGACGTGGTCCGAACCGCGGACGCTGCACCGGCCAGCACAACGGCCCCATGCCACCCGATTGCGTTATCCATCGTTACGCGTGTCACGGAGCACTATATCACCGTGCGTGAAAATGCAGTGCTTAACCGAGCCCCGAGCGCCAGCGCGGGGTCTGCCGACCCGTCGTTTGCGCTCCGGGCTCTGATCGGAGTTGCACGTTTACGCACGGTCATTTAGAGGTCTTCGATGTCGTCCTCGCCGTCGACCGAGGGGGCCAACTCATCAAAAGACCCGGGCTGTGTGGGCCCGGTGGTCTCAGCTTCCCGCTGTGGTTCCTCCGCGGGGAATTGATCGAGAAACTGCTGGAGGGATAGCCGGCTGAGCTGGATGAGCGACTGGGCGCTGTCCGCCCGGGTGGTCCAGGTATCCTCGACCTGCTTCACCAGTGTGTCTGCGGTTTGACCGAACTCGGCCGGGTCGTTCTGCACGTCGGGCTGCTCAGCGGTCAGGACGGGCATGTCGTGGATGACCCCGGCCACCTGTGGGCGCGGCTGAACCATCCAGACGGTCAGGATAATGGCTGCTGCTGCTGCCAGGCCGGCCCCGCGGATCCAGCGCCGGCGGCTCCACATCCTGACACCGGAAGCGGGCTGCGTCTCGATGCAGGCTAGCAGCCGGTCGGTGAATCCCCGGTCGAGGCTTTCGCTACCATCGGTATCGGCGGCGATGACGTGTCCGGCGACCTCCATGAGAGCCAGTTCGTGGCGGCATTGAGAACAGTGCAGCCGGTGGGCGGCCAACTCGGTTTCGAGGGAGGGGGACAACTCTCCATCGAGATGCCGGTTAAACAGATTCCTTGCGTGATCGCAGTTCATATCCGGGCACATTCACGACAAGTTTGCACGCACCGAGCGTGGACTACGGATTAGCCCGCCATGAAGTTTTACCCGGCCAACCCCTCGAGGATGCGGAGGTTCGCCGAATCGTACTCAACGACAGGTTCAAGCAACTCCCTGAGCCTGGCGCGGGCCCGGTGGAGATGGCTCTTGACCGTCGCGACGGGTAACTCCAACACTTGGGCAATGTCCTGACACCCTTGCCCGTGCTGATAAAACATAAGTACGGTGGCGCGCTGTGGAGGGCTGAGCCGCTCCACGGCACGCCAGACGACCGTCTTCAAGTGTCGGGCGGCGTCGCTTTGGGCGACAACGTATCCCGCGCCGGGATCGGCATGAGCTATCATGCCGAAATCGACCTCGCCGGTCAGTGCCTGTTTCTTTCGCAATGCGTTGAGGCACAGGCGGTAGGCGATGGTGAACAACCAGGTGCTGTACCGATACTCGGTCTTGAACGAGTCCAGTGATACAAAGGCCTTGAGCAGGGCGTCCTGAACGATCTCCTCCGCGTCGTGGGGGTTGCGGATCATGCGGCGGACAAACGCGAACAGACGATCCTTGTGAAGATCGATCAGCTCGCGCATGGCATCGCTGTCCCCGCGCCGGGCGCGGGAGACCAGCCGCTTCTCAGCACGCCTTTCGTCAGCGTCCGAACGGTTCCTCGAATTCATGGCCACCTCTTGCCGGGTCATTATACTCCTATTGTTGCCTCTATGTTGCAATGTCTCAACGTCCGTATAGACTTCGATCCTGGTGTTGTGGTCATAAGATATGAGTCGGCAATTCTATGTAACTTCTTGAATCCCAGATAGTTATGGCAAAAAAAGCACGCAAGGCCCCGCCGGTGATCAAGAATCGTAGGGCGGCGTTTAGATTCGAGCTGCTCGATACTTTTGAGTGCGGAATGGCGCTTTGGGGCAGTGAGGTGCAAAGTCTGCGCCGCGGTCAGGGCTCGCTGGAGGAGGCCTACGCCCATTTGAAGGGGGGCGAGATCTGGTTGCGGGGGATGCACATCGCCCCGTACGAACATGGCCAAGTGCACAGCCATGAACCGACCCGGGCCCGCAAACTTCTACTGCACAAACGGGAGATCGACAAGCTGGGCCCGAAGCTGACGCAACGCGGTCTGACGCTGGTGCCGTTGAAGGTCTATTTCAATGATCGGGGGCTGGCCAAGTTGACGCTGGCCCTGGCTCGGGGCAAGACTCATCGTGACAAACGGCAGGACCTGCAAAAACGTGATGCCAAACGCGAGATGGACCGGGCTATGAGGCGGCGCTAGTGAATCATGTAGAGAGTGTACAATCCGATCGCACTACTGGTTGGTCTGCTAACGCCCACGGGTTGCAACCCGTGGGCTTGGGTAGATGGGTTGGGTTGGGTTGGATTCGCACGGGTCAATAGTGGGGCGCGAGAAGTGATTCTCGCACGAGCGGTAAGGGTCGATCTATGCCATTGATCAGAAGCGTGTCGGGGGTGCGGGGGATCGCGCGGGCGAGCGGTACCGAAACGGTCACCATGGACGTGGCCGTTGCACGGCGGATGGGCCGGGCGTATGCGACCTATCTGAGGGAAGGAACGGAGGGACGAAGGGACGAAGGGACAAAAGGACGAAGGGACGAAGGGACGGAGGGAGTGCTACTCCGCGCTGGCGCTTGGGGCTCGGAGGGGCTTACTCTGGTTGGAAGTCGGGATGGTCGGGCCGGCGGCGATGCTCTGCTGTCCGCGTTTGCGGACGGAGCCCGGGCGTCCGGGGTCGCCATGCTGGAGCTCGGCATCGTTAGCACACCCGGGCTGGCGATGACGGTCCAGGCGCTTTCGGCTTCCGGCGGTGTGGTGATCACCGCCAGCCACAACCCGGCGGAGTGGAACGGTATCAAGCTGATGACGGCCCAGGGCCGGGCGGTGACGGGCGCGGAGGCAGACGCCATCTTCAGAATCTTTGACCGCGACGCATCCGGCACTGGCGGGCAAGCCGCCGGTGGCACCCGCTATCATGACGCAGGGGTGCGAGAAGGGATTCTCGCGCCGGCGGGAATGCATGCGAGAAAGGATTCTCGCACCAGCACTCTTGATCCGCACCAGCATCACGTGGAGACGGTGTTGAAGATCGTGGACGTGCAGCGCATTTGCGATCGGTCGTTCTCGGTGGTGTTGGACAGCATCAATGGCGCCGGTGCTACGGCGGGACGCATGCTGCTGGAGCGATTGGGCTGTTCGCTGGTGCAGATGAACCCGGTGCCGGCGACGGAGTTCGCACACAGGCCCGAGCCGGTCGAGGCCAATCTGGGCGATCTATGCAGGCGGGTGCGCGAAGGGACGAAGGGACGATGGGACGGAGGGACGAAGAGGGTGGACGTCGGGTTCGCCCAGGATCCGGACGCGGATCGTCTTGTGTTGGTGGATGAGGCGGGACGGTTCGTCGGTGAGGAGTATACGCTGGTGTTGTGCGCCAAGCGGGTGTTTGCGACGCATCCGGGCCCGGTTGCGGTAAACCTGTCGACCTCGCGTATGATCGATGATGTGGCGGCTGCGGCTGGCGATCCCTGCCGTGTATATCGGTCGGCGGTGGGTGAGGCTAACGTTGTCGAGGTGATGCAAGCGCGGGACTGCGCGATCGGCGGAGAAGGCAACGGCGGAGTGATCGATCCGCGGGTGGTGTACGTGCGCGACAGTCTGGTGGGGATGGCCCTTACGCTGGACCTGCTGGCGGCGGAGGGCAAGTCGTTGTCGCAGGTGGTGTTCGAGGTGCCGCGTTACGTGATGCTCAAGAACAAGATCACGTGTAACCGGTCTCGGATTGCGCGGTCGCTTGCGGCGGTGCGGTCGGCCTTTGGCGACGGTCGTGTTAACGATGTGGACGGCGTACGGGTGGACTGGCGGGAGGCGGAGCAGTGGCTGCACGTTCGGGGGTCGAACACGGAGCCGGTCGTGCGTATCATCGTCGAAGCGGCTGACTGGCAAGCTGCTGCAAGATTGATGTCACGCGCAGGTGACGTCGTGGGTCAGGCGGCCGGTTGAACCGAGCCGGTCGATTATCGAAACACGAAGCACGAAATACGAAACAAATCCGAAGGACCAACACTCAAATGTCCGAAGCTTTCACGCTTCGACGGATGTTCAACACCGGTACAAAAACTTAGCTGAGGTGTCCATGCCCTCTGGGCGCCAGGTCACACCCGAATCAGCACCATGTCCACTACCCCGACGCTGACTCACTTCACTACGGATCGGGGCATTGGGCAATGCAGATCGTTCCCGCCCACTGCTCTTCGCCGCCGGCTAAGGTGGCTCC
>JAZGDL010000273.1:0-6132 GCA_036477795.1 Phycisphaerae bacterium | reverse complement strand
GCCGCCACCGAGGCGCCCGACCCTGAAAGGGTCGTCTATTGTCTGGGGCGTGTGCGACGTGGCGTTTATGCGACCCCTACAGGGTCGAATGGAACGGGTGTTGGGGTTACCGTGGGCGGCGTCCCGCGAGAGCGGGACTTGCCCACGGCTACTGTAGGTCAGCCTTTCAGGCTGTATCAGCGTGCGGCGCTGAAGCCGCCGGAACTGTCACGGACCCGCGGCCTGCCGCGGCGGTGCAACTCGCTGGACAAAGGCCCGCATCGGTCCCATACTCCGTTGCCACGCTCTGCCCGGACGGCGAGTTCTTTGATCGGGTACAGTTTGATAATCTGGAATTGACATGAGCATTCTGGTCGACAGGGAAACAAAAGTCATCTGCCAGGGCATCACCGGCAAAGCCGGGGCCTTTCATACCGCCCAGTGCCTGGAATACGGAACACAGATCGTCGGGGGGGTGACGCCGGGCAAGGCCGGCACGCGCTCGGAGCATGGGCTGCCGATCTTTGACAACTGCCGCGACGCGGTGGCTGCCACCGGTGCGGACGTGACCATGGTCTTCGTGCCCGCCCCGTTTGCGGCTGATGCCGCCATGGAGGCTGCCGACGGGGGTGCCTCCCTGGTGGTGTTGATCACCGAGGGAGTCCCCACGCTGGACATGGTCCGGGCCCGCAAGTATCTGGACGACAAGGGCACCCTGCTGATCGGCCCCAACTGCCCGGGCATCATCACGCCGGGCCAGTGTAAGATAGGCATCATGCCCGGTTACATCCACAAGCCGAGCGACAACGGAAGCAAGACCGTCGGCCTCATTTCGCGCAGCGGCACACTTACCTACGAGGCTGTCTGGCAATGCAGCTCCCGCGGCATGTCGCAGTCGACATGCATCGGCATAGGGGGTGATCCGGTCAAGGGCTTGAACTTCAATGAGCTGTTAAAGATGTTTGAAGAGGACCAAGACACCGACGGCATGGTGATGATCGGTGAGATCGGCGGGACCGACGAGGAGCAGGCGGCCGAGTTCATCAGTCACCATGTCACCAAACCGGTGGTGGCATTTATCGCCGGCCGGACCGCGCCGCCGGGCAAGCGCATGGGTCATGCCGGTGCCATCATCAGCGGGTCAGAAGGTACGGCTGATTCAAAAATCGCCGCACTACGCGATGCCGGCGTCACCGTGGCGGAGTCACCCGCAACCATCGGCGAGGAGATGGCCAAGCTGTTGCTTTAGAAACTCTAACAAAACAGAGCCGCGCCCGTCAGGAAGCGGGAGAATCGTCAGGCATCGCCCGCTCCCTTACGGTCGCGGCTCGGAGCGCCCGTGGCGCTGTTGCAGAGACTTAGAGCATGAACACACCAACAAGAGGTCTCGCTAGCGCAACGCTTTTGGTTGTTCTTTGCCTGTCGCCAGCTTGCGGGCGGGAGCAGGGGCAGGTCCCCCGGCCTCCAGGATCGTCAGGTCTGTCAGAACAGTCAGGGCTGCCGGCATCGTCAGGTTCGGCGCCGGCCCTGCCGCCGGGGCATCCTCCGGTAACGAGTTTGAACTCCGGAGCAGCCGCGGTCGGCGGACCGCGGCCGATGGCAGACGTCGATATCAGCGGCGTGCAGCTTACCGAGGCACGGCTGACCCTCACCGGCATTGGCTTTTCGATTCCTCAAGGCTGGGTGTCCCAAGACCCGGGCATGACTACTTCGTCGTTCGCACTGTCCAGGAAAGCTCAGTTCCGCCTTCCAAAAGCCGATAATGAGCCTGAGGACGCCGTCGTCGCGATCACCCATTTCCCGAACATGAAGGGAATGGACCAGGCCAATCTGCAACGGTGGTACGGCCAATTCGAGCAACCCGACGGAAGAGCCACCGTCGAAGTTGCCACCAGAGCCGAATACCGGATCGGGGAGGTATTGATCACCTTGGTCGACATACCGGGCACGATGAGGTCCGGCGGGCCCATGATGGGCGGCGGTCCACGTAAGGAGAACTTTCGGATGCTGGCCGCCATCGTGAACCATAAGCAGGGGCCGCACTTCGTAAAGGTCACCGGCCCGGCGGCGGTGGTTGAGCGTTTCAAGCCATCGGTCGTGGCCTTCCTCAAGAGTGTGCAGGTAAATCGTTAGTGTAGTGTTTCACGCAGATGGCATATTATCCGAGACCCGACCGTAAGGGAGGGCAAACGCTACGCCCCGGCGGAACCGCTCCCTCACGGTCGCGGCTCGGTTCGCGAAAAATGCGCGAACTCTGAGACACTACATTAGCGGCGCGGCCATTGTGGGGTGTGGCTGTAGCTCGCGGTGGAACTGGAGTGAGACCGATGTGTAGATGGAACATCGCTGTACTCGCGGTTGCGGCTGTTATGTTGTGGGCTGCGGGCTGCGCCGAGACGGTGCCGGTGACCGCCGACTCGCTGACCTTTCAGGCATCCGTGGATTGGCAGTGCCAGATGCCGGAGCACGAATCGCGCCGCCTGCAATTCCGCCTGCCTTCGCACCAGGAGGGTGTCCCGGACGCCAAGCTGGTGGTTTGGAACTTCCCCGGCATGCGCGATGCGGGCGACGGACGCATGATTGCAACGCACATGGATCGGTGGATCGATGAGTTCGTGCAGGACGACGGTGCCTCCTCTCGCGATGCGGCTGTGCGCCGGGAGTATCGGGTCAACGATCTGCCGGTGTACTGCATCGCCGTCTCCGGTCGCTACGTCGCCGAATCCTCACCGGGCAGCGGCGTGCGCGTGGAAAGGCCGGGTCACAGTATGTTAGGTGCGTACATCGTCGCTCCGGGGGGCGATTACATCGTCAAGTTGTGGGGCCCTGAGAGCGTGGTGTCGCATCACGCAGCCGCGTTCGACAGGTTTGTGAAATCGGTGCGGGCCGGTGATTCCCATTGGCCCCAGGAGCAGCCGCAGGGCACATCAAGAACCCGGACCACGCTCACCGCCACCAAACAGAGGCCCTAGTGGTACGCCAACGTTTGGACTGTGGGTTGGAGCATGGGGTGAGGGCACGGAGATTACGCTTCCAGCGTCTGCCAAACGACAAAGTCACTGCCGGCGTCAACCCGTCAATTGAACGGTGACGGAACACTGGATGAACGACCCCCGGACGCTCGACGACACCGGCGCCCCGAGGCAGGTACCCGTGGCCAAGCCGATCCTCACGGCCGATCCGGCGGGCCCGCCGACCGCGCATCCCATGCTGCTGGCTGACAGCTCGCACCGCACCGCAAGAGAGGACATCGGCGTCTTCTTTTGCGCGGTAGTGGTAGCGCTGTTCGCTCTGCAGGGCGCCGCGATGATCGTGGAGCGGAGCGGCGCTGTGGCCGACCCGCGGATGCTGAGCGTTGTAGTGACGCTCTGCGCGGCACTCATATTGCTGGCGACGACGGCGGCGATTTTGAAACGGCGGCGGCAAGCGGCGGCGTCGATCGGTCTTTGCGTTGAACGCTGGTGGCGGACGTTGCTGTTCGGCATCGTTGCGGTGGTTGGGGCCTACGCGGTGATGATCTTCACGGTGGGTGTCATCTCGGTGGTCTCACCGGCGGCCTACGAAGCCCTGTCGCATAACCCGGAACGCATCACCGCCATGTTTCCCAAGCTTCATCCGGCTGCGCTGCTGGCCCTGGCCCTGACCGTGGGGTTCTATGAAGAGGTCATTTGCCGGGGGTTTCTATTGACCCGTTTGCGGCGGGCCACCGGCAGCGTGGTCCTGGCCGTCGTGGTAAGCTCCGCGGTGTTCGCCGTTCCGCACGCCGCATCACAGGCGGCCATCACGGTGGTACCGCTCTTTTTGATCGGTGTGTTGTGGGCGGTGCTGACCGTGTGGCAGCGGTCCGTCGTTCCGGCCATCATCGGGCATGGCGTTTTCGATCTGTGCCAGTTGATCGCCCTTTATCAGCTCAACCCCGCTTGGGAATAGCCTCGCGGGTTGCGTCCCCACATCCCGGTTTGCCAAAGCGGGAGCCGGTGTATTGCCCTGTGGAGCCGGAAACACTATGCTATCGGTACGTCTCAGTCCCACGCGGTGGGGCGAACCCATCGGCTCCGGCGGCGGGATTGCTATGAAGGACTATCTTCCATTTGTTCCGCGGGTATTCTTCAAGGTTTTGGCGGTGACGCTCACCGCCGTGCTGATCGGGTATGTGATCGCTCTGAAGATGTATGGGGAGATCACGCCCGTGGACATGGTAGGGTCGCTGATTACGGCACCGATCTTCGCCTATCTGGTGCATCTTTGGCTTACCATGGGAAAAGATTGGTAGGCGATGGCGAAGCTTCGCATGGGGCTGGCGGCGGCCTCCGTCGATCTCCGCACCGGCTGCTTTACAGCAGTTCACCTGCCCGCTATACTGCGTGCTCTCTAAAGGCTATGATCCTTTAATCCTGCCCATGCATAAACACTCTGATCCAGCCAGTAAGTTCGCCAAGCTCGGCATTGAAGCCCCATTCCTGAGCGCACTTGAAAAGATGGGATTCGTCGAGCCCACCGAAATCCAATACGGACTCATTCCCGAAGCGCTGAAAGGCCACGACATTCTCGGCCAGGCCCGCACCGGCACCGGCAAGACGGCGGCGTTCGGTCTTCCGCTGCTGCAGCGGATCGATCCGCTTGGGCGGCTGCAGGCGATCTGTCTGGTCCCCACGCGCGAACTGGCGGTGCAGGTGGCGGCGGAGCTGCGCCGGCTCGCCGCCGACACCCATCTGCACATCGTGCCGGTCTACGGCGGCCAGAAAGTGAGCACGCAGGTCCACCTGCTGGGGCGCAGGACGCAGTTCGTGGTCGGCACCCCGGGCCGCGTGCTGGACCTCTTGAACCGGGGAGTTTTGAGATTCGAGCACATCAAGGCGGTCATTCTCGACGAGGTCGACCGCATGCTTGATATCGGATTCCGCGATGACATCGGAAGAATCCTCAACCGCGTTCGCACGAAACATCAGACCATTTTCGTTTCGGCGACGATCAACGCCGAGATCAACCGGCTAGCTAGACGGTTCATGAGCGATCCCGTGGAGATCAACGTTTCGCGGGACGAACTGACGGTTGAGGAGGTGGATCAATACTACTGCAGCGTCGAACCGTTCGACAAGTATCGGCTGTTGCGGATTGTCCTGAAGCAGGAGGATCCCAAACTGGCCATCATCTTCTGCAACACCAAGGCCGGCGCTCGGAAGCTGGCCAAGAAGCTCCATGCCAGCGGCATGGACGCCAAGGAGATCCACGGCGACCTGGTGCAGAGCCGGCGCGAGAACGTGATGGATCGATTCCGCCGCCACAAGATCAAGTTGCTGGTGGCCACTGATCTGGCCGCCCGCGGGCTGGACGTGTCGGCAATCAGCCACATCATCAACTATGACATCCCCCCGGATCCGGAGGTGTACATCCATCGTATCGGCCGGACGGCGCGGATGGGGGCACGTGGTTGTGCCATTTCGTTTGTCACGCAGGAGCAGGGCAAGGAAATCACCCAGATCGAGATGCTCATCAACAAGATTGTTGAGGAGCGCAAGTACGACGGCTTCGTGCCCCGGCCCCCGCGAGAGGACTATAAGCCTGACTGGCGTCAAGCCCAAGCCGTGCCGCAGTCCCGCTACGCCATGCCCGTCTCAGCGGCTGATGGCGGCGCCTTGCCCGTCAAACGACCCCCCAAGACCCTGGGAAGCAAGTTCAGAACGCGCCGCCGCCGACGCCTGTAGCAGATGCCGAGCGTGGGAATCCGGGCTCGTCCACCCATGCGGGGCGTGGTTGCAGCGTAGAAAGTGTAGGGTCCGCCGTGCGGACCACCCCGTGGCCGCCCACCAATCTCGCATTCGTGGTCCGCACGGCGGGCTCGCGTTGGTCCGTACGGCGGGGTGCGTGACAGAATCGGCGGGTGGGCTGGCAGGCTGAAAGCCTGCTCTGTAATAGCCGGGGGCAAGCGTAGCGCCACCCCCGGATGGCGCCGCCAACGAACCGCCCGACCCTGAAAGGGTCGTCTATGCTCTGCGGCGTGTGCGACGCGACGTTTATGCGACCCTTACAGGGTCGAATGGAACGGGTGTTGGGGTTACCGTGGGCGGCGTCCCGCCTCGGCGGAACTTGCCCACGGCTACTGTAGGTCAGCCTTTCAGGCTGTATCAGCGTGCGGCGCTGAAGCCGCCGGAA
>JAZGDL010000272.1:0-5679 GCA_036477795.1 Phycisphaerae bacterium | reverse complement strand
CGAGGGCTCAACGGCAATGCACGTCCTGATGATTATTGACGAGGAGCGGTTGGCCCATGAGGGTCCGATGCTCGACCGCATCGGCGCAGGCCTGATCGACGAGGGCATCGAGGTTTCGCGCATCGTTCCTGACGATCTTTCGGCCGAACAAGCGGAGCAGATCGTCAGTGATGTCGCGTTCACGGCGCAGATCGAGACGCCGATGGCGGTCCCCCTTTGGATGCGTGGTGTTCGGGCGCAGCGCTTAGCGGCTGAGTTGGGATCGACCACGCCCGATGTAATCCAAGTGGTCGGGCAGGACGCATGGAAGGTGGGTTTCGACCTGGCGCGGGAGATTGAACGGCCGCTGGCGATTGACATCTGGTCGATGGGTTTGGCCCGGGGCGCGCCGCGCGGTCGGTCGGCGGCGAGGGTAGGGGCATATCTGGTTCCCACGAAGCCGATTGCCAAGGTGGTGCGTCAGCGTCGCGTGGACCGGGAATTAGTAAGTCTGGTCCCGCTGGGGGTAAATGTGCCAGAGCGATCTCGGGAAGTGCTGGCGGATACGAGCGAGCAGATCGCCCTGGCCATCATTGGCTCGGGGCGGGACGTGGCCGCCTATCGGGCGCTGCTGACGGGGCTGGCCCGTCTCGTCCGTGACTTTCCCCAATTGCAGATTTGCATGGAGCTGCGCGGTCCGCACGAGCACGACATTTGGCGGCACGCCCACCGCCTGGAGCTGCTGGGGCATATCTCGGCCATACGAGACGCCGCGCCCCATGCGACCTTGATCGCCGGCTGTGACATCCTGGTCATCCCCGAGCGCTTCGGGGAGATCCGGTCGCTTGTCCTGGAGGCGATGGCGGCAGGCGTGCCCATCATCGCCAGCGAAGACCCCGCCTTCGATGCGTTAACGCCCGGGGAGACGGCCACGGTCGTGCGCGAGCCGGCGGCAGTGCAATGGGCCACGGAGCTTCGGCGGCTGTTTCTTCAGCCCGATCGAGCCAGGGAACTTGGCGCGGCTGGTCGTGATCTGGTGATGGTCCGGCACCGGGTGCAGGATCAGATCGCAGCGCTGGTGGCCACCTTTCGCAAGGTGCTCAGCGGTGGGGCCTACGCGTTTGCCGAACCACGACCTAGCCCACGGCCGTGAGACGGCTCAGTGGTGGTCAATTCAGTCGTCGGGATGGCAAAAACTCACAAAAAGTGTCGATCCGCAGCAGTCGCATCCGAGTATCAGAATGTGTAAGAGCTTGACATCTTTCTCCCCTCCGCCCCGTTGGAGCGATCGCGCCTCAACGGGGTTTTTTGCGTGCTTCAGGACCATGCGAACCCTGCGGGTGCCGGCCCGACGCGTCGACACGGTCGGGCGATCTCGCTCGTACCGAGAGCTGGTTTCAGGACGTCAGATCCCTCTTCCCCCAAGGGGCAAAGGCGAGTGGCTCGTCAACGCACACGCATCGGCCCGACTCGCTTGGGCTCGGTGCGGCCCTGTGGTGTCGTCATTCGCGGCGCTGCAATCAACGGCCCGTCCCTGTAAAGAAGCCGCCGGCGACGCTTCCGAGAGGCGGTGGCCGGGGGACCCCGATACGCGCGTGCACGTGCAGCCCGGTTGACGTGTGATCGGCAACCGGTGCTCGATACCCGGCGAACGGGCGGTTGATCGCATCGGAAAGTCGCCCCGCCTGTGGCGGGGTGAGGGTTCTTCTCCCCCTCGATGCCTTGATGCCTTCTTCCTACGGACACGGCCCCCAATTGGCGAGCAGCACGAGAAGGTCCGGCACACCAACGTTGCCGTCGTCGTTAAAATCGGGCGGACCGCCGGGGTTGCTGCCCCAGAGCAGTATCAGCTCGAGAAGGTCTGGCACGCCAACGTCGCCGTCGTCGGTGAGGTCCCACGGGCACGGCTCGCCCTTTATGGTGCCGATGACGCGATTGACAATGTGTATGTCGGCACACAGGGTGTTGCCGCAATCGGGGAGGTCGGCGATGTCAATAAAGGTGGGCACACCGCAGGCGACGGTACGGATGTAGCCAGGCGCGGTCTGCCCGAAGGGGTTGGCGCCGACCCACACGCCAGTGTTGATGTCAGTTGTATCGGGGATGGCAATCTCCACGACGAGGACGGTATCAGCAAGGACGGCCACGGGCGGATCGAAGGTGACGATCTTCAGTTCCTGCATCGTGCCGCCCGGAATGAGCAGCGGCTGGCTCGCGAGGAGTTCCAAATCAAAGCCGGGACCGACCGGAGCGCCGCCGTCGACGTCTGTATAGAGGGTGACTTGAGCCATCACGTCGGCATTGTTGTTCAGTTCAATACCCCAGGTGACGCAATTGATGTCAATCGGTTCACCGGGCAGGAGCACCGAGAGGTCGTAGGATCGGGCGTAGGCGTTGTCCGCGGTGGTATTGTTCTCGCCAAGGCAGGCGACGGAGTTGTCGAGGGTGATTTCGGCACCAAGGCTGTGCGTGAGGACGGTGTTTCCGCTAGGGCAGCCGGTGGTTTGGATGACTTCGATCTGACCGGGCCCGCTGGGGATGGGGTTGCCCGGGAAGCTACCAGCCCGAATCTTATAGCACTGACCGGCCACCCCGAAGAAGCTCACGCGAGACTGCGTGTTGCAGAAGTCATCGTTGCAGGCGATGGGGTCGACGCCGGGTGCGGGGCATGCGCAGCCGTCATAGACGGCCAGCTTGGTATCGAAGGAGCTGCCACAGAGGCTGACCTCGAACGTGCCGTCCGTGTTTGGCGTAAAGTCGTACCAGAGGTCCTTCTTGATGTCGATCTGGCCGAAGAAATTGCACTCGAAAGTGGGAAAGCCGTCGGTGGTGGCGAGGGAATTGTTGAACAGGGTCAACTGATCGAGCATGAGGACCAGTGCGTTGGCGCAATCGTCGTTGGGAGGCGCTTTGGGCGGCACGGCCTCGCCGACGCTGAGGGTTCCGGTGCCGGTGGCCGTGCCGACGCCGCCGATTCGAATCGTGTAGCAGTCGCCCTTTACAGCCTCGAAGATCACCTCGGAGCCAAATCCGGGGCAGTTTTCCCCAGCCGCGTCACAGCCGAGAATCGAGTCGGGGTCGACGGGGCAGTCGCAGCCTTCGTAGACGGCGAGTTCAGTGTTGTAATCGGCGTCGCCACAAGTATGGGCGCGGGCGGTGCCGGTGAAGGTCGCGGTGTAATTGAACCAAACATCGCGCCCGAGATCTGGGGACTGGATCTGTCCGCAGGGTAATCCGGGATGTTTCGGACCGTCGGGGGTAGCGCAGCGGGTCGTGAAGGGTGTGTCGCCCTCGTTGATTCCGATGGCGTCGGCGCAGTCGTCGTTGGCCGGGACGTCGCCGGGGTCGCAGCTACAGAGATCCTTGGCTTCGTGGACGCAGAGCGCGTCCCACTCCTGCTCGCAGCAAAGCGGATCGATGTTGCACACGGCCTCGCAGCAGGCGACGTCGTCGCAGCCGGGCGTGCCGTTGGGTTCGAAGCAGTCACCGTTGCCGGGGCCGCAGAAGGTGCATTTCTTTTCGGCGATGTCGGCGCACTCCTGGTTCCACTCGACCACGCAGCAGAAGGGGTCCTCAGCGCAGACGGTCTCGCAACAGCTCTGATTCTGGCAGCCGGGGATGCCGGGGGTCGCCTCGAAGCAGTCACCGCCCTTGGGGTTGGGGCAGTTCTCGGGCTGGGCCAAGCCGGCCGAGCAGACGAACAGTGACGCCAGCAGCGCGATCAAATGGCCACCGCGGCCCGGCACGTGTGGTCCGGACATCGATCAGTCTCCTTTCAACCCGATCCGCCTTCCACAGGGACGCTGGCAGCGACGTGGGCTGGCGAGTTACGTCCAAAACAGCTATGGAACCCGATACGCTCCAGTATACGCGGCTGGGGCCGGTTCCAGTTGCCACAATCCTTCATCACCGCCGCCGCAAACGGCCCGCCGGTAGATCGGATGCAGATCGCCCCGGTCGGCGTCCCACGAAAAACCCCCGGCCGGTGAGGGCCGGGGGTGTGATGGTTGGAACAACTCGGCGAGGGCCGGTGACGCGGTTACGGGCAGGCGCCCCAATTCAGTATCAGCTCGAGCAGGTCGGGTACGCCAACGTCGCCGTCGCCGTTGAAATCAGGCGGACCGCCGGGGTCGGTGCCCCAGGCCAGTATCAGCTCGAGAAGGTCGGGCACGCCAACGTTGCCGTCGTCGTCGAGATCCCACGGGCACTGATTCGGCGGCTCCGGGCAGCCCGGCTCCTTGATCGCTAGCGACCACGAGTTGAACGTGCCGAGATCTTGGCCAGCGTTGTCTGAGACGGTGATCGTCCAGTCGCCCGACGAGTCCATTCCGTTAAAGGCGCTGAGCGCCTCGTTGGGCACGTAGTTCGGCGGCGACGTGAGATCCGGGTCGCAGGCATCCTCGATCGAGCCACCGGCGCCCGCGTCGTCGAGAACGATACCGGCATAGTTGTCGTCAGAGCAGCCAAAGGGGCCTTCGGAGTGGCAGGGTACGCCGGTGTCGGCACCCGGCCGCTGAATCAGGTTCACCACGACGCCGTTGTGCTCCAGCGACACGCAAAGGTCGCCCACCCAGGTGTGAGTGATCGTCAGGCCCACATTGAGGTCCCCGATAATGATGGCGTCCAGGACGTTGATCGTGTCGCTCACGCCCGCGGGAGTGGCGTCCGGAATGGGGATCTCCGGCGAGGCCTCAAAGATCAGCGGGTCGCCGGAACCGCATTCGGTGAGGTCGCCTTGATAGTCCCCGCCTTGCGCGGCGCAGTCCTTTGCCGTCGTGCTGAAGCACTCGTCGACGAGGCAGCACGCCCCGGCCGGCGCACACGCGAAGTCCGGCTCGCATCCCACGCCGTCCTCGAAGACGTCCAGCTCGAAGTCGCCGGAGTCGCCGCCGAAGCCGTGTACCAGGATCAGGTATTCCTCGCCGGACCGCGAGCACCAGGTGACGGTGCTCAGAAATTCATTGGCGCCGTCCGGGCAGTCGTCATCATTGCCGGTCACGCAAAACGGCACATCGCAGGAGCCGCAGTAGACGCTGATCTTCGTGTCGTAACCGAAAAAGTCGGTGCAGGTCGTGGCCGTGATGGTGGTGCCGGTGCCCATGACCGAGTACCACACGCCAGGCGAGGTGATGGCCGTCCCGCAGGAGGAGAACGTGTCGTCGATGTTTGCACCGTCCGTGCTTCCCAACGTGAACGAAGGAACCTTTATTGGAATCGCATCCTCGCAAAGATCATTCACAGGCGCCGCGCAGCCGAGCTCTATGGCGATGTCGACGCATTTACTGTCCCACCCGAAGCCGGGTAGGCAGCAGAGCGGGTTGATCGCGCAAACCGCCGCACAGCACAGCTCATCTTCGCAGCCGGGGGTTCCGTTGGGTTCGCCGCACGGGCCGGCGCCCTTGCCGCAGGCCTCAGGAACCTTCGGACATTCCACGGTGACCACACCGCCCACCGTGGCGCTGACGCTCTGGATCAGGTGAGCATCGGGGAACCCAATGTCCGCCAGATCATCCCAGCCGGGATTGCCGCAGTCAGCCGCACGAAGGTAGCTCGGACCGCACTGTCCGAGGTCGTTGCTCATCACGCGGAAAAAGAACTCGGGCGGTTCCGTGCCATCATCCACATTCGCAATCTCAACGACCAGATCCGAGCCCGCGGGCACCACCGGCCCTGACGGGAAATCGACCGTGATCATGGTGC
>JAZGDL010000271.1:0-11193 GCA_036477795.1 Phycisphaerae bacterium | reverse complement strand
TCCTCGGCGGCCATCGAATTGTTGGTGAATCTCAGGGCGAACCGATACAACTCCTGGCTGTGCCGCCGGACCAACAGTTCGAACGCATCAGGCCTGTTGCGGAGATGCTCAGCCAGCAACTGTTCGTCGGTTGGCGTCTTCACCGCTTCATTGTATCCTTACGTTGCCTGGGGGGCCGGGTTCGGCCCCAAACCTGGGCAGGCTTCACAATGATGGCTGTGCATATGTTCCGTTCCCACAAACATACCCCCCGCACAGGCCGCAGGCGAAGGTTTTTTCGGATGTTGGCTGCCGGGTTGCTCTTGGGCGTGCTGGGGGTGAGCGGAATGCCCCGCTCGTGGGCGGGGTCCTTTCGCTTGGCACCGTTGGGCACCCGTGTCGGCCCGGCGGCAATAACCCTGCAAAATCCGCACGTTGTCGTTGTCAAATCTGTCCGCAAGCTGTATCTGTTTGATGGTGACAGGCTGATCCGCGGTTATCCGGTCACGCTGGGGCTGGCGCCGGTGGGCCAGAAAGTCCAAGCCGGCGACGGACGGACGCCCGAAGGCCGGTTTCGTATCTGCGCCAAGAACTCCAACAGCGCCAACCACCGGTTTTTGGGCATCAGCTATCCCAGCCCCGCCGTCGCCGACCGCGGTCTGCGGGATGGTCTGATCAGTGTCGGCGAAGCTCAGGCGATCCATGAGGCCCATGACGCCGGCCGGTGCCCGAACTGGACCACCGCCTTGGGCGGGGCCCTGGGGCTACACGGGTCAGCCGGTCCACCGGGAAAGCGAACCGCCGGCTGCATCGCTCTGGCGGATCGGCACGTAGCGGAACTTTTCGATGTGCTGCGAATCGGCGACGAAATCGAAATACTTCCGTGAACCCGTTGGCAAGTAGTAGGATCGTTAAGCGTCAACCTGCGTTTGGGGAGTTCCAGTATCTCGTGTAGTGTTTCGCGCAAATGGCATTTTATCCGAGGCCCGACCGTAAGGGAAGGCACATGTTACGTCCTGCGAAGACCGCTCCCTTACGGTCGCGGCTCGGATCAATAGTTTCTAGCGTTCATGGATTCGAGTCCACTGCCCAGTTCAAGTGCCCTTTCCGCTGAGTCGCTCCGCTCGCTTGCGGAGGCCTCCGCGGTAATCAACAGCACGCTGGATCTCAAGGCCGTGCTGGACGGCATCGCCGAATCAGCGGCCAAGGTGATGCGCGCTCAGGCCGGCAGTGTCCTGCTCCTGGACAAGCATCGCAGCAAACTCGTCTTCGTCTCGGCGACCGGCGAGCGCGCCGAGATCGTCATCGGCCAGGAATTCGACGCCGACCTGGGCATCGCCGGGCGGGTGGCCACCACCGGCCGGGCTGAGATCGTACATGACGTTCAGTCGGACGCGAGCTTCTATCGTCGCATGGACGAGATCAGCCACTTCAGCACGCAGACGCTGATGGCGGCGCCGATGATTGTGGAATCGGAAGTGATCGGCGTGGTCGAGGTCTTGAACCGCATCAACGGCGAATTCTCCGAGAACGACCTGCAGCTCCTGGGAGTGTTCGCCAATCTGGCGGCCAACGGCGCCCGCAACGCCAAGACCCATGAACGCCTGAAACGCCGGCATCGCACGCTCTGCGATCAGGTGCTCAAGGGCCAGCAGATCATCGGCGACTCCCGGGCCATGCGGGACGTTATCGAGCTGTGCCGTCGGATCGCCCCCAGCTCTGCCAGCGTGCTGCTTCTGGGTGAGACGGGCACCGGCAAGGAACTGTTCGCCAAGTACATCCACAACACCTCGCCACGCAGCGAAGAGCCGTTCGTCCCGGTGCACTGTGCCGCGTTGAGCGAAACTCTGCTGGAGAGCGAGCTGTTCGGCCATGAGAAAGGGGCGTTCACCGGCGCCATCGCGCAGCAGATCGGGCGCTTCGAGTCGGCGGACGGGGGGACCATATTCCTCGACGAGATCGGTGAAATCACGCCCACCACGCAGGTGAAGCTGCTGCGGGTGCTTCAGGAACACTCCTTTGAGCGAGTCGGCGGTTCGACGACGGTCAGGTGTGACGTGCGCGTCATCGCCGCCACCAGCCGCGACCTTAAAGCCGAAATCGCCAAGGGCAACTTCCGCGACGATCTGTTCTACAGGCTCAACGTCCTTCCGGTGACGCTGCCGTCTTTGCGCAAGCACCGCGAAGACATTCCACTTCTTGTCGAGTACTTCGCCGCCCAGGCTGCCGGGCGCATGGGACTGCCCCCGCCGCGGCTGTCGACCGATGCATCAGCCGTGCTGATGAGCTATGACTGGCCCGGAAACGTGCGCGAATTGCAGAACGTGATGGAGAGGGTCGTCATCCTCTCCCATGGTGAGCCCATCGATGTCAACGACCTGCCGGTGGAGATCGCGGGAACCGTGTCCCAAACCCAGGACACCGAGCCCGACGGGTCGTTATGGGATTTCGAACGGGGCATGATCGTCAAAGCCCTGCGCGACAACGCATGGAATCAGACTCAAGCAGCCCGCTGCCTCGGTATCAGCCGCGACAACTTGCGCTATCGCGTCAAGAAGTATAAGATCAGCAAGGATGATTAGGTGCCGATTCATTAGAACTTGGGTTTCTGTAGGGAAAGGTCACCCGTGGATGCTGAAGAGCGGATAAGTCAGTTCAAGACCATGACCGAGGCGGACCCGGACAACGAGATGGGCCACTTCAGCCTGGGCAAAGCCTACTACGACGCCGGTAGATTCGCCGAAGCCGAGCCTTCGCTCCGGCGTGTCCTGGAACTGAATCAAACCCATTCCAAGACTTACCAACTTCTCGGCCACGCCCTTCTCGAACTGGGCCAGCGCGACGAAGCCATCACAACGCTCAAGCACGGATACAAGATAGCCTCCGAGCGCGGCGACGTGATGCCGCGTGACGGCATCGCCCAACTGCTCAGCGAGGCCGGCGAAACGCTGCCGCAAGTGGCTGCACCGGCGGAAGCACCGGCGGCATCGACTCCGCAAGGTGATATTGCCGGTTTCCAATGCTCGCGTTGCGGCCGGCCGAACGGCAAACTGCCGCAGCGCCCTTTCAAGGGCGAGCTGGGCGAGAAGATATGGGCCGGCGTTTGCGGCGAATGCTGGCGCGAATGGATCGGCATGGGGACCAAGGTAATCAACGAACTGGGCCTGCAACTGGCTGATCCCAAGGCACAAGCGATCTACGACGAGCACATGATCGAGTTCCTGCAGCTTCCAAGCTGACGTACCATCGCTCGGCGGGAGAGACCGCGCTAACGTAACCGGTAGGGTCCGCCGTGCGGACCAATTCGAACCAGGACCGCGCTTGTGATCGCTGGTCCGCACGGCGGACCCTACTTGTGATCGTCGGTCCGCCGGAGTCGGAACCAGGTGGACAGAATGCAGTATCCGGCGAAGGCTACGCCGCGGATGGTGCCGCCGATCTTGCTGGGCGTCGGGCTGCGGCGGTAGGGGACCGGGAGCTGTTGGATGCGCAGCCCCTCCTGCAAAGCCCGGATCTGCATTTCGATGGTCCAGCCGAATGCCCGGTCCTGCATGTCGATCCGCTCCAGGCTGCTGCGGCGGATGGCCCGGAACGGGCCCAAATCGTAAAAGCGGTAACCCCAACTCAGATGGATCAAATGGGTGGCCAGCCGATCTCCGAACCGCTGCGGCAATGACATGGAGCCGTGATCACGCAATGGGGCTACGCGAATGCCGATCGTCAGATCACACTCGTCGCGGAATATGGGATTGGTCATGGCCGGCACCAGCGTGGGATCGTCGGTCAGGTCGGCGTTGATGAAAATGACCACTTCAATGTCATCACATAACCGCTGCAGCGCGGCGTGGCAGGCGGCACCATAGCCGCGCGCCGGTGCGTCAGCCACGGTGGCATGGTGTTGGCGGGCGACGTCGGCGGTGCCGTCGGTGGAGCCGTTGTCTCCAATAATGATCTGGCCGACCCCTTGGGCCTGCACCACCGGGAGCAGCCGCCGCAGATTGGGAGCTTCGTTAAGAGCGGGGATGATGACCGCGACGCGCTTCAACGATGATTGGTGGTGAGTCACTGCCGCTACACCAGGAATGGGTTTCCGGCCCGCTCCAGGCCGATGGTCGTCTCCGGGCCGTGACCGGAAAGCACGCGTGTGTCGTCGGGGAGGGTCAGCAGCGTCTCACGAATATTGGCTAACAACTTCCCGGCGTCGCTGTGATGGAAATCGCTGCGCCCGATGCTTCCCGCAAACAGAGCGTCCCCCACGATGACGATCGATTGCTCGGCACAATAGAAGCTTCGGGCGTCCGGCGAATGCCCGGACACGTCACCCACCACCCAGCGGGTCGAGTCCAGCTCCAGAACGGCGCCGACGGTGAGATCCTGAATGTTGTCGGCTGCCACGGTGACGGGCATCCCCAAGTTCGACGAGAGATTCTCATCGGGGTCGGTCAGCATGGGCCATTCGCCGCGGCCCAGGAAGATGGGCAACTCCCCGGCCCCCGCGACCACTTCGTCGATGCCGGCGATATGGTCGGCATGGGCATGGGTCAGCATAATCGCTAGGGGCTGGAGCCGGTGCTCACCGATGAACTCCAGAATCTGCTCCGCCTGCGGGGGCAGACCGGGGTCGACGATCCAGCAGGCCCCGCCGTCCCGCAGGTAAAGCGTGTAGCCGTTCTCGGCGAACATCTGGTCGTTGGTCACATGGAACTGCAAACGCTGATCGGGCACGTTCACTCTCCGCGATGGTTCATTGTTCGATCCCGTGCAGATAGGAATATCAGCACAAACATCGCGCCGGGGAGTGTAGCCCGGCGGCGCCGTTCGGCAAGAACCGTCAGCCGCACCTCCAGAAATGCACTCGACAAACTGGAAACCAGAGACTAGAAACTAGAGATGGACGCCGAAGCTTTTTCTCGTTTCTAGTTTCTAGTTCTCTAGGAGTGACTGATGGCGGGACCGGTTGCGGTTTGGGGGATTGACGTCGGCAAGTGTGCCGTCAAGGCGCTCAAGCTCCGTGCCGGCGCTGACGGTATGGTCGACATCATCGATCAGGACTACCAGGAACATCCCTCAATCATCTCCGAAGCCGAAGGCAACCACTATCAACTGATCGGTGAGGCGTTACAGCGTTTCCTCAGCCGGCATGACGTGACCCGCGACAAGATTGTGGTGGGCGTCCCCGGCCAGCACACGCTGGCCCGTTTCAGCAAGCTTCCACCGGTGGAGGCCAAGAAAATCCCCGACATCGTCCGCTACGAAGCCGATCAGCAGATACCCTTCGATCTCGACGAAGTGATCTGGGACTACCAGACCTTTCAGGAGGAAGACAGCCCCGACATCGAAGTCGGCATTTTCGCGATCAAGCGCGACCTGATCCGCGACTATCTGATTCCCTACGAGCTGGCCGGCATCGAGCCCATCGCCGTTCAAGCGGCGCCGCTGGCGCTGTACAACGCCATGCAGTTCGATCAACGCCTGGAGGAAGGCGCCAGCGTCCTGCTGGACGTCGGCGCGGAAAACACCAATCTCATCGTCGCCACCCGGCACAGCCTGTGGACACGCACCATCCCCCTGGGAGGGAACAAGTTCACCGAGGCGTTGGTCAAAGCCTTCAAGCTCTCCTTCTCCAAGGCGGAGAATCTCAAGCGAACTGCCGCCACCAGCAAGTATGCCCGCCAGGTCTTCCAGGCCATGCGCCCCGTCTTCGCCGAGTTCGTGCAGGAACTCTCGCGCTCCCTGGGCTTCTACCGCTCCACCCACCGCGACATCGAGCTCAAGCGTGTGATCGGTCTGGGCAATGCCTTCAAGCTTCCCGGTTTGCAGAAGTACCTGCAGCAGAATCTGCAGATGCCGGTCGACAGGCCCGAGTCATTCAAGATGGCCAACGCCGCTGAAATCCGCGACGACGACGTATTCAAAGAGCAGTTGCCCAGCTTCGTGGTCAGCTATGGATTGGCCGTTCAGGGCCTGGAAATGGCCAAGGCCCTGCCCCCGTCCAACGTTATCAAGAGCAACCTGCTGCCGCCATCCATTGTCAAGCAAGTTGTCTGGCGAAAGAAAAGACCATTCTTCGCCGCGGCCGCCGCCTGCCTGGTGCTGGCATCGGGCATGGTCTGGTTCCGGCGGCAAAGCGATCTGGGCACGCTGGCGGCAGACAAAGGCCAGAACGTCTCCACCATGTCCTTCGATGAAGCTGTACGGACCCTGAAGCGTGGTGTTTCCGGTGTCCCGCCGCGACAGGAGGGGGCGACGTGGCTGGCCGTGGCGGAAGCGCTCAGCAAGGAAGAGAAGAAATACAAAAACGAAGGGCTGTCCGAGGTGCAGCGGAGCAAGGATATACTCACGCTGCAGCGCAACAAAGCCGTCTGGCCGAAAATCCTCTCCACCATTCACGCAGCCCTGCCGGCCCCGCTGGCGGGCCTGGCCGATGCCAAAGGTCCCGTGGAATACGCCTCCAGAGTCCATGCCGACCTGACCGGAAAGCTGGCCCGAAACAAGCGTACCGAGGTTTTCATCGAAAGTTTCAAGGCCGAGTACTATGACGACCTGAGTTCCGTTGACTTGTACGACGTCGTGGTCCGCGACAACATCGATACCGTCGACTACGCCGACCCCGAGAAGCGGAGCGGATTCCTGGTCACCCTTAGATGCCGAACACCCAACGGCAACCGCTACCAGTACGTCGCCGACGCCTTCCGGACCGCACTGCACGAGAAAGGCCGCCAGTCCGGCGCCGGGTTTTTCATCAATCGTG
Organism: Phycisphaerae bacterium; assembly: GCA_036477795.1. Lineage (GTDB taxonomy): Bacteria > Planctomycetota > Phycisphaerae > UBA1845 > UBA1845 > JAZGDL01. Next base: position 4,463 of record JAZGDL010000271.1, on the reverse strand, counting down.
TGGTGATCACCGGCGGCTGGGATTTCGGCGACAAGGATGGCAAGCGCACACCGCCCCCGGGCGTGCCCCCCACACGCAGGCGACCACCGAAAACGAAACCACGTAAGAACCTGCTGGCCTTCAAATATGATCCCGTGACCGACGAGACCATGGACAACGATTGGTCCTTTGAGATGAAACTGGATGTGGTGCTGGCCGATTTGCCCGAGAAACCGCCAAAAGAGCAAGGTCCCTGACGCCTTGGATCCGTTCGATCGTTTTCCGAGCCCCAAGCGCCAGCGCAGGGTTTTCAGTAAGAATCACCAAGCGGCGGCCGGACCGGGAGAAAGATTATGATGCGATCCGTGCTTAGCTTCCTCAAGACCCACCTGTTCAACATCATCTGTGGCCTGGTGGTGTTGTCATCGGTGGGCGTCGGCGTCCTGGGGATGGCCAAGATGTCCGACGTTAGCGATCAGTTGAAGGGGGTCAAGAGTCTGCACGGCAAGTTCAGCCGTTTCACGAAGGAGGCTGCCAACGACGAGACTATCGCCGTCGAGCGTCAGCGCGTGGAAACCGTCCGGCGATACTACCAGGAACTCCTGCAGCAGGCGTACGCGTTCAATCGCTACGCTGCGCTCAGGCCCCCGGAAGGCGAAGCGTTTTTCCCGGAAGCCACCCGCAACGGGATGCTGAGTTTTCGCGAGATTTATCTGGCCGAATTCGACAAAATGCTCAAGCGCCTCAAGGCGGGCATGCCCCCGACGCCCTCCGACGTGAGCAAGATGCAGGAGATCATGAGAGAAGAGCAGCGAGCCGCCACGGCTTTTGGAGTCGATCAGCCGACCGAGCCATCCCAGAGGGGTGGGCCCCAAGACACTGCGCCGCCGGAGGAGGACTACAAATCGGGCCTGATCACTACCGCCGCCGCACGCGAGTCCGCCACCGCCCGTGCCGCCATCGTCCGGGCCTGGGAGATACGCTGCTACGCCGATTACAGCCAGGCCTTCGACATCAAGGCTGTCGCAACCTACCCCCGGCCGGAGGACATGTGGGCCGGCCAGCTATCCCTATGGGTGCAGCAGGACGTGGTCGAGTCGCTGGCCCGCATCAACGACACCGCCGCCCAGGCCCTGAACGTCGATCCCTGGGTAGGCGTGCTGCCCGTCAAGGAATTGATCTCCATCCGCGTTTCGGATTATCTGCTTCCCTCCGCGGATACAAGGCCCCGAAGCCGCAGCGTGACCGGTTTTGACGCCGCCGACCCACCCTCGACCAGCGAAAGCGTGTTCACCAAGAACACCACCACCGCTCTGTACGAGCTCGTTCGGTTCTCCTTGAAGATGGTGGTCGATCCGCGCGACCTGCCGTTGATTATCAACGAGATATGCAAGAACAAGTTCCATACGGTATTGAACCTGGCCTACGCCCACGATCCGGAGGATCTCCTCTCGCTGGACATGTCCGGCAAGATATACGGTGAAGACCCGGTGGTGACGGTGCTGATCGATTTTGAAACTATCTTCTTCGGCGACATCTACCGCCGCATCATGCCCGATGAGGTGCTCGGCGGCATAGGCAAGACACGACCGACCGACGACGAGGAATCCTAGGTATTCGTCATCCCGGGCGCGGCGACGATCGGGAGAGCAACCCATGGCCAAGCAACCCGTCAGTATCGTTGAACGACACATCGAAAAGGGCATCCTCGGTTTGTGCGCCGTTGTGCTGGTTGCGGCGATCGTTGTCTATCTCATCTCGACGCCGAGCAAGATCGAGTTGGGCGGCCAGCTAGTCGGTCCCGGCAGCATCGACGCCGGCATCCGCGACCAGGGGCAGCGCCTGCGAGAAAAGCTCCGCAGCGCAAAGCCCGACGAGGTCGAAGTTGTCAACTACGTGCCCATGTTCCGCGAGGCCGCCGAACCGCTGGCCTACGCCAAGCTGGGCCCCGACATGCACTCCCCCGTGCCGTTCGGGCCCCGAATCCCCGACATCGGGGAGGCCCCTCCCAGCGTCGGCGAAATCAAGCTCGCCAAGGTCATCGCCCCCATGAAGCCGATGGTCACCACCGGACGATCGACGCTCATCCGCTGGCCGGCGGCAACGTTTGGTGACAGTCCCCCCACGCACGAGTTCCCGGGGGCCTTTCAGTTCGACGTCAACTGGGTCACCATAGCCGCCAGGTTCGACCAGCAGCAACAGATTAGCGTTTGCAAGAGCGCCGGCTACGATTCCGGGCGGCGGAATCCCTATATTGTCGGCGTCGATCTCCAACGCCGGGAAAAAAGGCATGACGGCTCCTACGCCGATTGGGCCGACGTCGACGCCTATATGCCGCTCGAACTGCGCGACTTGCCCGAGGTCGAAATAGGGAAAGGCCTCACCGGGGAAACCGTCGCCAGTGAGGACACGCAAATCCGCGTCAGCCAGTTCTTCGATTTGCTGCGAGAGGTTCAGGCGGATATCTTCCGGCCGATGTTCCCGGAGAAACAGTACGGGGACGATTGGCTTTACCCCAAGTTTGAGGGCGTCGACATTCCCGCCCTGGACCGCGAGTTGTGCCCCGACCCCTCGTCGTGTGACCCGCGAGAGTATCCGGTACAAACTGACCTGGCGCCGGCTGAAGAGGAACCGAAGAATCCACGTGAGATTGTCCGGAAGACACTCGACGAGGTTGATCGTCTGCTGGAGCAGCACCAATGGGAAGAAGCCCGCAGAATGGCAGAGGCGGCCGAGAAAATGCAGGGCGCGACCACCGCGCAAGAGAATGAGGCCAGAGAAAAAATCGCTCAGGCAAGGCAAGGGGTTCTTGACGATCTACGCCGCCCAGGACGTGGTCGTGCGGATAAAAAGCAAGATGCCGGGCCTGAGCGAAAATCGCGCTACCAGATTGTCTGGGCCCACGACGCAGCCGCTGAAAGGTTCGGTGGGTCCGCCTCTGGAAAAACGTACCAATACCGCATGCGCGTTCGACTCTACAACCGCTTCTGCGCCGTCCCCTCCGACCTGGGCGACGCTGAGGATTCCAAACGCGTTTACGTCGTCGGGGACTGGTCCGAACCAACCGACGATGTCTACATTCCGCTTGATACGCAGTTCTTCCTGACCAGCGGCAACACCATTAGCCGCTCCGGCGCGAAAACCACCATCTTCAAGTGGTACGAAGGCGTCTGGGTCAAGCACAGCTTTCCCCTTGAGATGAACCGGCCCATAGGTGGCGCCGCCCGAGAGACCGTCCGTCTGCTGGCCGGCGGCCAGCCCGACAAACCGCTTGTTCGCTTCGACGCTGGCGGGAAGGTCGTCGACATCGACTACGATTACATGTTCCGGCCCAAGCGAAGAAGGGGCCGGTCCGGCTTCACAATTGAGTCCCCCATGCCCACCGTCGCGCTGGTCTACGTGGATGGCGACGGCGAGCTGCGCCAGCGTATCCTGGAAGACGACCGAAAAAGCAGCGAATACAAAGCTTTCAAGGAAAAAGTTGCAGACCTGACCAGGCCCCGGCGTTAGTGGGGACTTGCCGCCGGCGGCAGATCCAACTAGACTTTCCGCCGCAATGCTTGCCAAACCCCAAGGAGGTTCCCCGGTGAAATCAACCACGAGAATGCCGCGCGTCGCAAGAGCGCTCGGTGTCGCCGCAGTGTTCGTGCTGGCCTCATACGCCCGCAGCCAGGACGAACTGCCAGACGCCGCCGAAGCACTCCAGGCTGCCATCCAGCTCTTCAACGAAGGCGACTTTGTCGGCGCCCGCCACGCGCTGAATCAGATCGACCCGCAGCAGCTCGATGATGCCGACCGCACAACCCACGCCGAGTACCTCCAGCGGGCCGAGTTGGCCGTGTCCATGTTTCAAAAAGCCGAAGCCGACTACGAAGCGGCGTTGCTGGCCCTGGCCGAGGGACGAGTCGACGATGCCCAAGGCTTGTTGCGCGACATCCGCGATAACGCCTTCGCCGCCAAAGAGACCGTACAGGCGGCAGCCGCCGAACTGCGCAAGATCGAAACCGCCCCAGAAGCGGCGCCAACCGGCGGCGCTGACGCCGCGACACCACAGGAACCGTTCGACGAAACCGATCCGGACATCACCCGTCAACGAAGGTCGCTTCGGGCCAGAGTGCTGACTCGTGAAGCTTACCAGGCGATGGATGCCGGACGCCTCCACGAGGCTGAGCGACTCTTCGGCCAGGCCCTGCGGCAGGTCCCGGGCTATCCTGAAGCGATCGCCGGGCGTGAGCGCCTGGCCCAACATGAACTGGTCGAGTCCGACGCCCGGGCCCTCATCGATCGCTACAAGGAACGCCATGCCATCGCCTGGCAGCGCACCGTGGCCACCTACCGCCAGGCTGAACGCGAGGTTCGCGACCACGTGCTCAGCGATCGTTATAACCAGGCAAACCAGGTCCTGCTGCGCGCCCGCCAGATCGTTGAGGCCGGCAAGACGTTCGCCGACCCGGTGGCACGCTACCAAGCCCTCCGCCACGACG
>JAZGDL010000270.1:0-3634 GCA_036477795.1 Phycisphaerae bacterium | reverse complement strand
AGGCGTTCAACCTGATCGGTGATTTGACGGTGTACGAGAACGTGGAGCTGCCGTTGACGTATCGGGGAATGCCGGGCAGCGAGAGAAAGCAGCGAGTGCACGCGTCGTTGGAGCGAGTGGGCATGGCGCACCGGGTGAACCACTATCCGTCGCAGCTGAGTGGGGGCCAGCAGCAGCGAGTGGCGGTGGCGCGGGCGATAGTGGGCGAGCCGTTGATCTTGTTGGCGGACGAGCCGACGGGGAATCTGGACTCGAAGAACGGCAGTGTGGTGATGGATCTAATGAGGGAGCTGCACCAGGAGGGGGCGACGATCTGCATGGTGACGCACGATCCTCGATATGCGCACTACGCGGAGAAGACCCTCAGTCTATTCGACGGCCAGGTGGTCAGTGACTCGAGCGGCCAGCAGGCGGGCAAGCAGATCGAACAGTTAAAAGAGAGCGGCTTCGACGTCGACTGAGATTTAAAGACCATCGACGCGTGCCCATCCACAACAGACGCAGCGCCGTCCACGCTTATCCTTCGGGACTGTGCCTCTCCGAAGAGTAGCCCCCCCGGATTTTACGGCAGGTACGGCCCTCTTCCCTGGGGTTTCGGGGTCGAAGCATTGCTCCGCGCAGAGCTCCACGGTGTGAGTATTGAGCAACTCCCGGTCAAACAACCTGTCAACAGGGAGTAGGGTGGATAGATGATCAAGCTTCACAACGTCGAGAAGTACTACGAAACACGCGCCGGCAGAACCTTTGTACTTCGCAATATCAACGCTGAAATCCACGAGGGCGACTTTGTTACGGTCATGGGACCGTCCGGGGCCGGTAAGACCACCCTGCTTAGCATCATCGGCATGCTCGATGGTGACTGGCAAGGTGAATACTATCTTTACGACAGCGCCGTGCACGAGCTCAAGCCAAAGCACCGCAACAAGCTGAACAAGCAGTACATTGGATTCGTCTTCCAGCAATATCACCTGCTAGACGACCTCACAGTCGCAGAGAACCTAGAGATCCCTCTGTCCTATCGAGACGTGAAGCGATCGGAGCGCCAGGCAATCGTGGCCGACATTCTGGACCGTTTCCAGATCGTAGCCAAAAAAGACCTGTATCCGAGCCAGCTGTCTGGTGGACAACAGCAGTTGGTAGCGGTGGCGCGGGCGGTGGTAGCGGACCCAAAGCTCCTACTGGCCGACGAGCCGACAGGAAGCCTACATTCGAGCCAGGGCGAGATCATAATGGAGCTGCTGAAGGAGCTCAACCAGCAGGGTGCGACAATAATCCAGGTGACGCACAACGAAAAGTGGGCCGGCTACGGCAACAGCGTCATCAATCTCTTCGATGGCTGGATCATGAAGAACTAGCCAGGGAACACAACTACACTTTCATTTCCGTCTTCGCCTACCGCGGCAACCCCGAAGAGATAGTTGTCAATCACCAAGTTTTCCAGCGTGTACTCGCTCACCTTCCCGACAAAGCGCCAACGGTTCCACTGAGGAGCAGTGGTCTCGCGCCAATAGACCTTATAACCAGTCAGAGTCGGCGAGTCCACGATTTTCCAGCTGAGCGTCGTCGAAGGTCTGACAGCGCCTTGGATTTGCACGCTGTCCGGTGGCGGCGGCGCCCACGCCAGCGCGGCGAGAGTGGCGGCGTTCACACCGGTGAGCTTGGCAGCATACTCAAAATTCACACCTTCGATCACATCGCCATAGTTAACGCCGCCTTCCTCGCGCAGGTCTTGATGTTGCCGCGTGTAATTCTCATGAGTCTCCATTATGCGGACGCCGGCGAACCCAACATCGTTGAACGGCCGGTGGTGGCCGCCTCGCCTGAAGCGATCGAGCCGATAAATCATGATAGCGTCTAGATTATCAAAATAGAGCTGGGTTATCCTATCGACGTAACGGGCCAGCTGTCTTGATACGCCGTCCACTTCCCCACCCCTGAGTCGACGGGCTCGCCGTTGTTCCTCCGTTTCCGTCACGGGCGTCGGTTCGGAAAAAACGCGAAAAGTGTTGTTCTCGATAACGCCATCGATCCCTTCGATGTTGCCGATCATATCGTTGTTGAGGACGCCTTCAATGGTCCACCCTTCCTCTCGTGCGACGCGCGCCATCTCTTTGCCGCCGAACAGTCCCTGTTCCTCACCCGACAGCCCCGCGTAGATGATCGTTTTTGCAAACTCGTACCTGCTAAGCACGCGCGCCGCTTCCAGCGTCCCGGCCATCCCGCTGGCGTTGTCGTTCGCACCGGGCGAGTCGCTCGTGTAGTTGTTCGGATCGGTGACGCGCGAATCGATATCACCCGACATTATCACGTAGCGATCCGGATACACCGCGCCGCGCTGTATCGCGATCACGTTTACGACGCGCGTATCGAACGGGATCCGTTCGTGCGCTCCCGCCGGGACCACGCTACCCCGATAGAACACCTCTAGACAACCGCCGCAGGCCCCCGAGATGATATCGAACTCTGACTTGATCCAGCGCCGCGCCGCGCCGATGCCCCTCGTCGTCGAAAGTGTGTCCGATAGCGTATGTCGCGTCCCAAACGCCACGAGCGTGCGGATGTCCTCTTCTATCCGCTGCGGTGATACGGCGGCGACGATGTCATAGATCTGTTGGTCGAGCGCCGGCGGCGCTTTACCCGCCGTCTGCTGACCCACACTCGTCGAGACGATTGACGCCAAGAACGAACATGTGAGACCGCTGGTTCGTCTTTTCATCGCTGATCCGCTCCAGTTCAAATGGGCATGCGGTGACCGGCAAAGATGACGGTAGTGCACCGGGATGCCAAGCCTCATGTAGGGGCTTCTCCGCCAAGGTTCAGGTGTTCGATTTTGGGAAAACCCGATCCCAGAACCGACACGGCGGGCAGCCTATCATGAACGGCTCTGCCCATAAGCAATTGGTAGCGTGTGATTTAGAGGCTGCAGTCGCCTGGTATCTCGCTTGCACGGCTACACACCACCAGAACGGACGCGCCGGACGCCGTTCGTCGATGCTTGCGCTCCGCGGCGAATGACCCAAGGCTACGGTGTGTGAGAACTCGGAGATACTTAATTGAGCGAAACGGCCGCACCCCCGCGCATCCTCGTTGCTGACGACCAGCCGGACGTCGTGCAGGCGCTGCGCCTACTACTGAAAGCTGAGGGGTTCGAGACAGAGGTGGCAACCTCACCCTCCGGCGTGCTGAGCATGATTGAGTCGCAGGACGTCGATGCGGTGTTGCTCGATCTGAATTACACGCGGGACACGACATCTGGCAGAGAGGGGCTGGACTTGCTGGCCAGCATCCAGGGTCTGGACGGCGCGCTGCCGGTGATCGTCATGACGGCGTGGGCCAGCGTCGAGACCGTTGTAGAGGCGATGCGTCGCGGCGCCCGTGACTACATAGAGAAGCCCTGGGACAACGGGCGACTTCTGGCGACGCTGCGAACGCAAGTCGAGCTGGGCCGGGCGCTGCGCAGGGGTCAACGCTTGGAGGACGAGAACCGGCACCTGCGCAAGCACGGGCTGCCCGAGCTAATCACCGAATCCCGCGCCATGGAAACGGTACTCGAGGTAATGGCGCGTGTAGCACCATCCGAGGCGAACGTCCTGATAACCGGAGAACACGGAACCGGCAAGGAAGTGGTTGCGCG
>JAZGDL010000027.1:0-10237 GCA_036477795.1 Phycisphaerae bacterium | reverse complement strand
TCAGGTCCAGGCACCTGGCCGCCGTCGAGATCATCAACGTTTTGGCCAACCCCGGCACGCCCTCCAGAATCACGTGTCCCCGGGACAGCATGGCCACCAGCAACTGGTCGATCACCTCGTCCTGCCCCACGATCACGCGGGACAGTTCTCTCCGGATTCTGTCATAGCCGTCCTTAAGTCGTTCCACCGCCTCCAGTTCCGATGTTCCCACGGGTGCCACGGGCTGTTCTGCGGGGTCGCGCGCGACCCCGTCCGCCAGTGCCGGCACCGCCGCGTCTGAATCCGCCGCGGCCTGCTCAACGGAATCCGGCAAAGATTCATCGTTCATGTCTTGTTCCCGATTCATTGGTCTATTTGGTTTACTCCTCTCCTCGACCTTCGACCTTCGACCTTCGACTATCTCTGCATGATCGGCATCTGGTTGTAGGGCAGTTGCAGTATTATCAGGGCGATGGCAGTGCCGTACACCCTGCCGACCCCGCGATCCGTCCAGGCTCCATCGTCCTCTTGCATCGACAACAACCTATCGCGAATCTTTGGAAAGTACGCATCCCACTCCTGCTCACCGGCGAGATAGATCGCCTGGGCCAGGTAAAGATGGGCGTAGAACCAATGGCCGATCATGCGGTTGGTGGGGATGTTCTCCTTGGCGTACTGCAAGGCCCGTTTAGCCAACGGGTTGTCATACTCGCCGGCGTTGAACCAGCAGCAGACCGCAGCCGCCGTAATCGGTGCCCGCGACGGGCCCTTGTTGCCGGCCCGGTAGGCGATGCCCCCGTCGCTGTTCATCGACATGGTCAGATAGCTCATGGCATCATCAATCACCTTCTTCGGCACGGTCACGCCGGCGTTGCGGCACGATCGCAGGGCTTGCATCTGTGTAATGGTCACCGAACCCTCGTCCCCACCGCTGTTGGGCGAGTAAATCCATCCGCCCAGGCGGCTTTGGGCCCGGGCGGTCAGATCAACCGCCCGTGACAGCACCTGCTTGACCTCGCGCTCGCGGCCCGCGTCCTCACTCATGCCCAAAAGCTGGCCCAGAAAGAGCATGCTGAACCCATGCCCGTACATCGGGCGCGAATCCTCCGTTCCCCGGCGGATCAAGCCGGAGGACGTCGACGAATTCACAAGATATCTGGCCGTACGGTCCACGTGCGGTGCGTAGCGACCCTGCGTAGTGGTGTTCCCATCCATCAAAAGGGCCAAACCCGCCAGGGAGGACATGGCCACCGGATACCGTCCGTAGCGGCCGGAGCTGCGCCACGCCCCGTCGCGTCCCTGCGAACGCACCAGATACTTGAGCCCTTTATCGATGGCCTGCTGCGTCGCCGGCGTAACGTGCTTGGGTAAACCAGCACCGCTCTCCGCCGCCGCAGGTGCCGCCGCGACTAGTGTCGCAGCCAGGACATTCATAACCGTATACACACGCACTTCCCAACCTTCAACTTTCAACTTTCAACCTTCGACCTTCAACTTTCAACCTGTTTCGCCAAGGTCAGTCCACCCCATCGCGGTCACCGGTCGCGGCCGCGGTCGTCTCAAATGTCAGAATGCCCTTGGTCGTTTGAAGGGCCAGGCGCCCCGGCCAGACTTGAATGTCGCCGGTCAAGCGCTCGGCGGACAATTCGACCAACAAAGGATCGCCCACCGTCTCGCCCGTCAGTTTATCGATCAGCACCACCGACTGGCGATAGTGCGAAGTGACGCCACGGCCGGTTGGTTGGCCCTTTTTCTCGGCTTGCGGTTCAACGCGCTGCATCTCCACAATCGGGATCACGCCCTCCACACTCCGCAGATGCGGTCCCGTGGCCAGGCCGATGAAATCGCGACTCCAGCGAATGCGGCCGGCGTCGGCACGGGCGGACGAGCCGCCCATGGCACTCGGCGTCGGGTCGATCCCCAGGAGCTGCCAATGATAGCCTTCCGGCGTTTCGCGATATCCAGCCAGCACCAGTACGCCGGACTCCTGGACGCCGTCAACCGCACCGCCGGCCAATTCGTCGTACTGTCTCTCGAAGAGCACCTCACCGTCGCGGGCATCGACTACCCAGTGATAGCCGCTGGCGGTCCCGACGACCAATCTGCCTCCCTCCAGTGCCACCAGGCTCGCCGGATGTTCCGGCAACGACAGCGTCCAGACGCGCTCACCGCTGCTGGCACGATAACCGACGATATTGCGACCCTCCGGACCGCACACCACGCCGCCAACATATGTAACGGGAATCTCCGACCAGCTTAGCCCATTGGCAATGTCGGTTTCCGTCTGGGACATGCCGCCCGGCTGGCTGAACTTGATGGTGCAAAGCTCCGCTCCGTCGTCGAGTCGGAACACGTGTACCGTCTCCAGATTGGGGTCGGCGGACAGCACGAATTCGTCGCGAATGCGAACCGCCCGCACCGCGTCACCCCGGAGATTGCGCTCCCACAGAGGCCGGTCCTCCAGCATCCAGTACACCGCCAGCCGATGCGGCGCCAGCATACATGCCAGCCGCCCCGATCCGACGTCGGTGGTCGACTCCCGCAGCACCGGGTCACCGAAATGCTCGCCGCCCTGGAACTCAATGGCCCACAACCGGATGCCGGTGATGGTTCCCACCGCGTGCAACCCGCGCTCACTGGTGATCACCGCCGTTTGCCCGTCGATCATCGCGGTCCGCTGCTCCAGACGTGAACGACTCACGGTGGTCCCGGTCCCGGCGGTGTCGTAGGCGAAGTCTTCCAGCAGCATCAACAGTTCCGACTTCCATTCCAGCGTTCCGTCCACAACCAGGTGAGAGCGCAGCGTTCGCGGAGGCACGAATACCAGCTCGCGATCCGCCAGCGATTCCGGACGCCCCTCGCGACCAACCACCAGTGCCGGCGGCGCGTCACCCGTTATTCGGGCGTAGGCCCGCCTCGTTGTGGTGGTGAATCTCGAGGGTTTCACGCCGTCGGCGTGGGCCGACGCCAGATTGGTGTCGATTCCCCGGCGGCGCTCATCCACAAGCGACTGAACGGAGGCTCCTTCAATAGTCAGGTCCGCAAATTCATCGGTAAGCCGGTCGGCGACCTCCAGGGCTGAGACGACCAGCGATTGAGAGGGCATGAGGTACAGATCCAGCAGACCGAGCAGCGCCTCGGCGGTTCGCCTTCGCGATGGGGCGTCCGCACGCGCTCCCTTACGGTCGCGGCGCGGTTGGTCATGTCGCCGGACCGATTCGGTCAGATACTGCTCAGCGCGTTCATACCGGCCCCGGCCCAGCTCAAACCGGCCCAGCTCATTGAGAGCCGCCTGGTCCCAGCCGTCCAGCACACGGCTGTCCGCCAGGGCCCGCAACGCCTGAACCGCGCCGGAGCGCGCCGCCGCATCGTTCAGATCCGCATGGGCCCTGGCCAACACTCCGCCCACCTGAGCGGAAATCTCGTCGAATTCCATCGGGCCCAGTTCCGGTTCAATCCGCCTCAGAACGTTGCCCACCACGATACGGGCCTGACGGCGTACCGGGCCGGCATCATCGTATTGATCGCCCAGCGTGCTTTGCCCCAGCGCCCACAGCGTGAGATAAGCTTGTTTGAAGCGCCCCGCGCTGCGCAGTTTCTGCCCCAACGCCATGCGCGCCGCTACCAGATCGTGCGGCTCGGACGCCGAAGAGACCGCCTCCTGCAAGAAGCCGATGGCTTCATCGCTTGTGCGACCCGGCTCACTGCCGAGCTGCATCAGGGCCTCAACCCGCAGGTGGGCCACGTGCCTCCACTGCGCTTCGGCGTCGGCCGAATCGGCAATGCGCACCTCCCGCAGGGCGTCCAGCGCCCGCTGCGGCCGCCGTTCCATCAGCTCCATGAACGCCAGCCGGACCGCAATCCGCGCGTCTGAGGGATCAGCCTGAAACGCCGCCAATGTCGAATCGTAGGAACCACGGTCCGGGTAGGCGCGAACTTCGCTGGGATCCAGACTGATCATCGAGTCGCCGATGCAAAGAAGATTGCCCAGCGGCGGCTGATCCTCGGGCAATGCGTAGCGCTCGATAACTTCGCCGGTGTCAGCGTCGATGGCCAACAGTTCCGCCCGCGTCGGGGCGTAGATGGTCCGGCCGCTCAACACCGCGCGGCCGGTCGTCTCATACGCGGGCGTGGTCCATTCATAGGCCTGCTCTGAAAGACTTACACGGCTGATCCCGCCCCCCCCGACCCATACGGAATCCCGATCGGCCGCGATGATGTAACGGTGCGGTTCGCGTTGTAAATACCACAGCAACTTCCCGCTCAATCGGTCAATCCCCAGCAGACGCTCGTCGTCGGTGGGCCCCAGGATCAACGTCGCCCCGGTGACGATCGGCGGCCCGCTGAGCCATTGCGCATCATGCGAGCCGGGCTGACGACGGTTTCGCCGCCGCGACCGGGCGATCGGATCGAGGTTATAGCGCAGTGCCCAGCGGACCGTGTAATCATCGGCCTTGATGGCGAACAGCAGCCCGTGTCCCGTTGGCACGTAGACGGTCCCGTCGGCCACCGCCGGAAACAGACCAATGGCGCCGTTCACCGTACGACCACCCATGGCGCACAGGAAAATCTGCCGCTTCAAACGACCGTCCGCGGGGTCCAGAACCGCCATGTACAGATCGCCGGATACTTCGCCGGCACGGCCGGTCCGCAAAATTGGCACCCACAACTCGCCCCCCACGCCCACCGGCGGCGCAAGAAACCGCAAGCCCCCGGATTCGAATCCGTGGGTTTCGTCCCCATTCGCGCCCGCCCCGAGTTGCCACAGAAGCCGACCTGTAGAAGCGTCGTACGCCGTCAAATTACCGGTCAGCTCCCGATCGGTACCGCTGGTGCGAGAATCCCTTCTCGCACCCCGCCGTGGGATAACTGCCACACCATCGTCGTCGAATGCAACACCTTGACCACGCTCAATAGCCAGCACCAGCCCGTGGCTGGTAGTCAACGTGCCGCCCACGTAATCCGACAAGAGCCGTTGTTCGCTCCGTGCGAATCCCTTCCCGCCCGAGTGCCACTGGCGGCTTGCCCGCCAGTGCTCCGCGATGCCTTCAGCCGTGTGCGCGGACGTCCACAACAACGCGAAGCTCCGCAGATCAAGGGCTAGGATTTCCCGGCCGGCCCTGACAAAAAGCCGCCCGTCGGCGACCACCGGCGCCGACACCAGCATGTGAAGCGGGCCCATGGCATCCAGGTGCGGCCATACCCCCGGCGCCAACGACGGGATGGGACGTCGCCACGGAAGGTTTCTGTCAAATACCGGAGCCACCTCCTGCATCAGTCCGCGACACCGGCCTCCTCCTCCAGGCCCGGTCCATTCCGAAAGGTCCTTCTCCAGCCGGGAAAGACCCGCCCCGCGATCCGCGCTCATGAACGATCGAATCGCATCGAGAGTCGCGTCCCACCGTTCCTCCGTGCCCTCTTTCCTTCGTGCCTTCGTGCCTTCGTGCCTTCGTGCCTTCCCCAGCAGTTCCCGGGAACGTTTCTCATAGCCCAACAGATTGGCAGCCACCGCCCGCTTCAGATCGATCCGGGCCCGCAGATCGTGATCGTCGGGATAAACCTCCTGAACCTCATCAAGCAGCATGAGCGCTTCGGACTCCCGCCCCAAGTCCAGCAACCGGGAGGCCAACTCGTTCGCCGCCTCCGGTCCCCAGCGAGTCAGCAGGTATTGGTCGCAGATCTCGCGCAAGGCACCAATGTCGTCGTCCCCACGGGCCCGCTCCAGCAACCCTTTGGCGCGCCCGTTGTAGAGAATGCGATAAGATCGCAGCCCCTCAGCGGGCATGCCCGCCAGGAGTTCCTGGGCGACGCGCCGCGGCGAAACGTACAAGAAGGGGTCGTCGGCGCTAGCCCGCAGGCCTTGCGGATTCCGGATCACCCGTTGTGCGGAATCGATGGCCAGCTTCCAATCCGCCCGATCCACCGCGTCCTGGGCCCGGCGCAGCAGGTTGGCCACTTCGGAAGACTCTTCAACCTGAGGCCCCAGGGCTTCGGGCGTCGTGTTCGGCTTTGCCTGTCGAGGCTGCGCTGTTGCAGGTGCTGCATACCAACCGAGCCCCAGCCAAGCGGCCAGCACACATACGCCAGATCCGAGCCCCAAGCGCCAGCGCGGGGAATGGAAACCAGGACCTGCACCTCTCGGCGCACCTTTCCGCCCCCCGGCGCCGGCGAGCACACCATGAACTTGAACAGAGTTTGATTGTGCTTCGGCCAACAAGGATCAACCCCGACGACACGTCCTCAACACACGTAGGGTCCGCCATACGGACCGCTATCTGCCGCTGTAGCGCCACCCCTTGTGGGTGGCGCCGTCTGGCAAACGCGCCGCCCACAAGGGGTGGCGCTACAGGATGTAGGGTCCGCCGTGCGGACCACTGCCGACAGCAGCTTCAATCCACACAGACGATCATAGCGAAACGGCGTGATATAAACCAGTTGACCGGCGTCGCCACACTCCGATGTTACACACCGGATACGCTCCCGTTTCATCGGAGAATCCCCCAGCGCGGCACACAACTATCCACAATGGGTTCCAAAGACGTAGGGTCCGCCGTGCGGACCACTTTCAACCAACGGACTCTAACAAAACGGCATGTAATCAGAGACGCGACCGTAAGGGAGCGGGCGGTGCGCCACGGTTTTTCCCGCTTCCTGACGGGCGCGGCTCGGTATTGCCGGTGGTGGTCCGCACGGCGGGCCCTACAGATACCCCAGATCGCGAAGCCTCTGCTTGATCATTTCCTCCTCCTCGACGGTGTAGCCGGGTTGCTCAATCCCTTGAACCAGGCCCAGCGATTCCAGCTTGGCCGTCACCTTTGCGATACAAGCCTCCGGCGACTCGACGTCGGTATTCAGCAGGACGTCCGGTTCAAGCGGTTCTTCGTAGGGCGCGTTCACACCAGCCACGTGTTGGATACGGCCGCGCTGTGCTCCTACAAACAATTCACGCGTGTCCCGCGCCACAAGAACCTCCATGGGCGCCCGGCAATACACCTCCACAAAACGAGGAAGCTCCTTTCTCAACTCCGCGCGCATGTGTCTATACGGCGACACCGCCGTCACCACCGCCGCCAATCCGTTGCGATTCAGGAGTGCGCACTCATATCCCAGCCGGCGAACGCTGATCTCGATATCCTCGCGGCTGAACCCCAGGCTGCGGTTCATCTCGTGGCGAATGCGCGCCGAGTTCAACAGCTCGACATGTTGGCCGCGTTGGCGCAACGCATCCACCAGCATACGCGCAACGGTCGACTTGCCCGAACGCGGCAAACCGGTGAACCAGACTGTGAATCCCTCTGCCTGCATGAACCTCACTCAGTCGACGCCCAGCCCCAGCATAGGCCAATACAGCCACATCGTCAGCAGAACCACCCCCAGCGACGCCAGGCTCATGAACACCCCCCGACGCACCACGTCGCGAACCCCATAATACCCCGCGGAAAAGCAGATGGCATTGGGCGGCGAGCTGATCGGGAAGCTAAAGGCCAGTCCAGCCGGTATGGTCACCGCCAGCGTCATGGTCACCGCATCAACGTTGGCTGCCTCGCACAACGAATAACCCAGCGGAACCAGGATGGCCACCGCAGCCGAGTTGCTGATCCCTTCGGTCATAACGATGGCAATGGTGGCCATCACGCCCAGGATCAACAGCGTCGAAACACCGGCATCAAGCCCACCCCAGGCAGTCCGCAGCACCCAGTCGATCGCCCGCGTCTCGTTCAACGCCGTTCCCAACGCGATCGCTCCGCCATACATTATCAGCACGCCCCAGTTCACGTAATCCTGCACCTGGCGCCAGTCGGCGATGCGCAGGATGAACAACAGCGTCGCCGAGAAAACCGCGATCACCGCCAGGCCCACGGTGTGACCGAAGAACACCCAGCAGATCACCGTCAAGACACCCAGAATCGCCAGCCGCAGCTCCGGCCCGGACATGGGCCCCAGCCGCCGCACCCGATCGTCCAGCATCTGCGTCGCCGGCTGGATCGAATCCACGTCGCAGTCGAAGCTGAACCGCAACATCCACCCTCCCACCCCCAACATGATCAGCACGATCGGCGCCGCCGCCATCATCCAATCGATGAAGCTGATCCGCTCGCCGCTGTACTCCGCGAGCATCCCCATCGCCAGCGGTGCCCGCGCCCCGCCCAGAAAAGTGCCCACCCCGCCGATGATCGAGCCCCAGGCCAGGGCCAGGAACAGCGTCTTGGCGTACTCCGATTTCCGCTTCTCCAGCTTCAGCGTCTCAACGATCTCCACCAGAATCGGAAAGATCATCGCCGCCACCGCATGCTCCGGCATCAACAGTGCCAAGAACGCCGAGGTCAGCAGTATTCCGGTTACCAATTGCCGCGGCGTCCGGTCAAAGCGCTGCAGGAACAAGAGCGTCAAGCGCTTGGAAAGGCCGGTCGCGATCATGGCCGCCGCCAGCAGGAACACACCCAGCATGAAAAAGACGGCCTGATTGCCGAAAAGGGCAAAGGACTGCTTGGCCGGCATCACACCCAACACCGGCAACAGCACGATGGCCAACAGCCCGGTGGCCGCCAGCGGAATATAATTGGTGAACCACAATGACGTGCACAGCACGAAGATGGCCAGCGTACGTTGCGCCGAACGGGCCATCTCCGGCGATGATCCCTCGGGCACAACCCACGAAGGCCCCCAGATCAGCACCGCTGACACAGCCGCCGCGACGCATACAACGAAGGTCTTGACCCGTCCCACGCGTCGCTCTCCGGAAGCTCAGGCGTCACCCGCAGCGTCACCCCTCGATTGACGAGTCAGCGCCCGCAGTGACTTTGTCGTTTGGCAGACGACATATTATCCGAGACCCGACCGTAAGGAAGGGTGCCAGGAGGCCAAACGCTAGGCCCCGACGGAACCGCTCCCTCACGGTCGCGGCTCGGTTCGCGAAGAATGCGCCAACTCCGAGACACTACATTAGTAATGCAGCACCGTGTACACCGGCACATGGTCGAGCCTTTCGCGCCCTCTAAGTACGTCCAACTCGATCAGAAACGCCGCCCCCACGACCGTCCCGCCCAGCGAGCGGACCAGTTCGCTGCACGCTTGAATGGTGCCCCCGGTGGCCAGCAGATCGTCCACCAGGAGCACCCGGTCGCCTTTCCCGATGGCGTCAACGTGCATCTCGACTTTGTCCGTCCCGTACTCCAACTGGTATTCCTTCTGCGTGACCTTGTAGGGCAGCCGGCCGGGCTTGCGGATGGGGACAAACCCCGCCGACAGATTCTTCGCCACCGCCGACGCAAAGATGAAGCCGCGAGACTCCGGACCGCTGACAACGTCAATCTTCTGGTCCACGTACGGCTGCGTCAGAAACTCGATGGCTAGCGACAGGCCCACCGCATCGCGCAGTAGCGGCGTGATGTCCTTAAAAAGGACCCCCGGCTTGGGGAAGTCGGGAATATCACGGATCAACTGCCTGAGCCTGGCAACCTCAGCCTCGTTGGAAACTGTGTCTGCGGACATTCGGAAAACTCCCGATCCAGCATTGACCGACTCCACCTCCCCGCCGTAGGCAAGATTATACGGACCACCGCCTCGCCGCCACCCCCAGGTTCCTGACCGCAACACGCCCACCCACATCCGGTCACATCAGGTCAACCACAGAATCCCCCCAAAAGGCCCACGGATTACAATCCGTGGGTTAGCAATCCGTGGGTTCTTACGCAATACCAACTCCCCGCTGGACTTGCCCACAGCATCTGCTATAGTCCCGCCCTGCGTTCGAGCACCCCTCGCATCGGGGGCACGTGCTCAACGTTACGGCGACAGCCCTGGGTAACGGCGCGGTCCAGGCCCTAGCGATAGATCTTTCGTCCATTACCAATCAGGAGAGTAACATTGTTCAGTGTTCGATCTTCAGCAATGGCCGGGGTGGGTCTCGTGGCTGTCGTCCTGGGCGGGTTCGGATGTGATGCAGCCGTCGCACAAGAAGTCCAAACGTCCCTGGAACCGGCCATATCAATCCCCGCCATCTGGTGGATCGCCCCTATCGGCTCAATCATCGCCCTGATCTTCGCCTGGGTTTTCTACAAGGGCATGATGGCATCCAACGAAGGCGACCAGGACATGATCGACATCGCCGCATACGTCCGCGACGGCGCCTTCGCCTACTTGAAGCAACAATACAAGGTCGTCACCGGCTTTTTCATCCTGGTCTCGGTCATTCTGTTCATCATGGCCTTTGTATTCAAGGTCCAGCACGAGATCGTGTTTGTGGCCTTCTTGACCG
>JAZGDL010000269.1:0-3436 GCA_036477795.1 Phycisphaerae bacterium | reverse complement strand
CCGGGGGGTCGGACGCGTCGACAAACTCGCCCGTCAGGAACAGACGATTGACGTTCATATCAATCGTGCTTGAAAGCCCCACCGGCTTGACATTCGTAAATGTGATGGGCAGCCCGTGACCATAGTTCATGTCCGGCGTGTTGGTGACGGAGAAATGCAGATGCGGCTCGAACCCATCTCCCGATATCCCGACCTGGCCGATTACTTGGCCTTGCTTGACTTTGTCGCCCGGCACGACTGTGACGCTATTATGGCGCATATGAACATAGACGGAATACTCTGCGCCTTGATGCTCTATTACGACGTAGTTCCCGCCGGCGATTCTGCCCGTGGGGTCTTGTTCCCACATTGCGCCTAAGACACGTCGTGCAAAATCTCCGCGCGCTTCCCCCGTTTTCGGCATTTCTGTTTCCGCTATTTCTTTCTCGGCGGCGATAACCGTTCCATCGGCAATTGCCAGCACGTCTTTGCCGAACGCGTAATAATCCTCTGGGCTGGACCCGTCGGTGCGAAAACTTCTGCCGCCTTCGCCTATTTTCATGAGATCCAAAGCGAACTCATGTGCCGGCCGCGCACGGTGATGGCTGCGAATGGACGATGACGAGCTTACATACCACCGCCCCCTGAGGGGAAAAATAAACTCGTTCCTGGCTTCATATCTAACAACGGGAAGGCTCGTCTCCGCCGTCTCCAGCTTCCCCGCCGCGTCAGCAAGCGTTGCGCTGACGCGAACCGTATCGGGCAGAAGATATCCCGACAGCGCAAGCAGTCGGTTCCGAACAAGGATCGCCGTGTTCGGCCCGAGCGTGAGGGTAGGCGAGACGGTCACGCCCTCCGGCAACACCTCGCTGAATAACACCAGCGAATTGTCCGACTTCTGCGTTTCAGGGTTGGAGTAATACGGATAAAAGGCTTTCCATACAGGTTCATAATTTTTCGCCAGAAGGCGATCGGTCAAAATGACGTCGCCCTCCTCGACGACCTCGATAAGAATCTCTTCAAGCGTCACAGAGCGGTCGGAGTTGTTGATGACTGATATGGTCTGCACCATGATGTCATAAATTCCGGTTCTCCGGTTATTTTGATTGGTGTAGATGACGTCCGACGGCGCGACGCGAATCTCCAAACTCTGCCCTGCGAGAAGCGCAGTGCGAAACAGGGACGCCGCGACAAAGACTACAAACAGCGCTTTAGGAATGAGCTTCATGAGGCTCGCTCCTGACTCGGCAATTGCATTCGGTCAGGTTCTTCCTGCCTTCGTGTTCATAGACACATGCTGGGGGAAAAGGGTTACGGTGGTCGGGGGTAGGACGTGGAGTGACCATCGGGCGCGGAAGCGGGAAATCTGCGCTCAACATCGAGTCCATGCTACGACCGCGGCGTGCTATGGGATCGCTCGGCTTGTGCAGGAACATGTTCCAGTCTTCGGAGGTACATACGGCCGTGAATTTTCCATCGCCCTACAAGCTCGCCGTGCTGCTTGGGCCTGGTCTGCTACTTTGCACCCGTACGATGGTGGCGCAGCACGTACCGCTCATCGAAGTCGGTCCCAATACCCCGGTCACGATGTCTCGCCCCGACCTCCCACACGTCGAGCCCCACCTGGCCGTCAACCCCGTCGATCCGAACAACCTGGTGGCGGCAAGCATGGTGGCATTCGAGCCCCAGGCCCCCTTCGCGGACCTCCATTGCCTGGCCTTCGCAACCTTCGATGGTGGGAGGAACTGGCAGGCCAGCGATCTGAACAGCCTCTTTGATCCGGAGCGGATCAACCCGACGTCTTGCGCGGACGCCTGGGTAGCCTTCGGCCGGGACGGAACGGCCTACGTTTCCGTGCTGGGTGATCCGCAACCCAATCAGCCGGCCGTCTCTTCGCTGGTCTTTCGTTCACACGATGGCGGGCTGACGTGGCTGGGGCCGGTCGCCGTCCCCGAGGGGAGAGGGGGTTCCTACGATCAGGAGGACATCCTGGTCGACAACACCGACGGCCCCGAGGGAGGCACGATCTACCACGCCGCCGTCCACGGCTACCGACTGGCGGCGGATTCTTCGTTCACCGCTATTTCCGTCTCGCGCTCGCTTGACCGCGGCAGGTCGTTCTCGGATCCGGTTCCCTCCGTGCTCAGTAACATGGAGCTGCAAGAGATGAACATGGTCACGCTCTCAGATGGCACTCTGGTGATCGCGTACCACGACTGGGGGACCGACCAACGACCGGGCGTCGAGCATTATCGTGTGAAGAGGCCACGTCTGTGGGTCGTCTTCTCTACGGACGGAGCAAGAACATTCTCTCCTCCCTTCTTCGTGGCCGAAATACGACAGCGGAACATCCCGAAGATCATCGCTGATGTCTACTCCGAAGCGTTCCCGGACAGGCTCTACGCCGCCTGGGGCGATTGGGGGAAGACGTTGGATCCCGAGGACGAAGTCTTCTACAACCCAGAGAAAGGACTGTACTTCAGCCGCTCTACGGACCGGGGGTACTCCTGGTCCAAACCGGTGCGAATCGATCGGGCTTCGGACCCGAGGACGCTGCGCGGAACCGCGGCCCTGGCTGTAAGCCGGAACGGTGTGCTCGGCATCGCCTGGCAAGACCGGCGCAACGATCCGAACAACCAATGCCAGGACCTCTACTTCACTTCATCCTTAGATGGGGGCGAGACGTTCCTGCCGGAGGTCCGAGTCTCGACGGAGCTCTCTTGTCCCGGGACCCCCGGGAACGGTGCAGTTGGCGACCGTTACCCCACGGGCGGTGAGTACTTCGGCTTGGTTGGAACCGGTAACGGCGCGTTCCAGGTCCTGTGGGCCGACGCGCGGAGCGGAGTCTACCAACTCTACACGGCCGCAGTGCGCGTGCACGGGGACGTGCACAAACCCTGAAACGAACGGACGCTCGTGGTCCGGGCGGCCCATCGCCATGGACGGTGGTTTCCTCCCCCGCCTCTTCACCTTCTTGGTCACCCGCGTCGCCTCCAATCTACTGATGCCGCAACCCTGCGACCCTGAGCCTATATCTGCCGAGCGGCAGGTTATATCACACGCCATTCTCCGTGTGGCGTCGGTTCATCGAGCGAGGGCGGCCGGAGGATGCCAACGAGTATCAAAACCGGATCGTGTCCGTTGACATCACTGGAACGGCGGCATCGGTGAAGGTCGACTTGTTGTGGCCCAGGGTACACTACGTCGACTATCTGTGATTGCTGAAGATCGGAAACGAATGGAAGATCGTGGCCAAGAACTGGTATCAGGAGCCGAGATAAATTCCTCTGACACGGCTGCAAACCGCATCCCATTTTTTGGCCCCTTGTTGAGCGTTGAAACCTCGTGCAGGAAAAGCATGTGTTCCATCAGCAGCCTATTCTTGTTGCAGCGCGACGATCGGATCGATCTTTGTCGCTCGACGGGCCGGCAGATAACAGGCGATAACGCCCACGCC
>JAZGDL010000268.1:0-2987 GCA_036477795.1 Phycisphaerae bacterium | reverse complement strand
AGACCCCGTGGGCTCGGCTTTGGCGGCCGCCTGATAGCGCTCCTGCGGCAAATTCTCCTCGATCCAAGTGCTCGCAGCCATACGCTGCTCGGCGCAGGCGCCAAGCAGCAGCCCGGCCGCAGCCAGTATTCCTGCGATCTTCGACATCGTATTCTCCCCTTTTCCAGACTTCTTGGCGAAGATTTGTCAGATGCTTCGCGCCAGCCCCGCGGCAGAATAGCACCAAAACTTCCGGAGGGCGATGAATCGCTACCGCGGGTAGTGTGTCAGTTTGAAATTTGCTTCCGCTCTACCCCCAGCTCCGGACATGGGAAGCACCCCCGGCAAACGTCTCAACCTGACCCAAAGCGGAAGTCGAGGCTCACCAATTCGTGACACGCTATCCGAAGGCTTCAGCCATTCCGTCACCTCCATGCCTGCTCCGGTTGCTTCCGGCTGGAGCGATTGCCGGGCGGGACGTGCACCCACTGGAAAAGCGCCGCCTTACCACGGCGCACACCCGAAGCGGACACCTGAATATCTCACTTTGCAAAGGCTGAGATCAGGATGGCAAGTTATCCTCGAACGGAGACTGTGAGAGAAGTTCGGTTCCTTTCTTGGTAATCAACCCGGAATCACCAATGTGGGCCCGGTGAGGCGCTCCGGGGCCGTTTCGCCGCGGGCCAGGTCGATCCAACACCCTGTCTCACGTGATGGCGCGTTGGGAAGTTCAGCCGGATCCAGCTCAGCCAAGGGCAACAGCAGGGCCCCCTCCGGACGCTGCAATTCCACGACGCGGCCATTACCGTTCTCGCTTAGCGCACCGATGCCGCAACCCCCGCTCAAGGCAGCGTGAATATGGCGGACGATAAGGGCTCCGGCGAGCGGGTTATAGAGCCGGTCGACCAGGCCGCCGCTGAAATAGTAGCCCCGGTCGATGCCGGTGAAGTTGTCGAGAAACACCGTGACATCCCCATGGGCCATGGCAGCGGTGGCCGATTCGGCGATTCTGTTGGCGTCGTGACGCTCGGTTTCGCCCATGTCCAGGGGTTTGCGGTGGGCAAACTGCACATGGACGGTCGCCGCTACGTCCAATCCCTCGACGCTCCGCCGGGCGGCCTCGATGGCCGGGGCTGGGGCCTCACGCCAACCGATTCCGAAGACCAATCCGTCGATGGCATCCAGCGCACCGTCGAGTGCAAGCAGCGCTTCGACCGTGCTACGCTCGTCGCACCCGAGGCCATGGCTGCTGCTGAACGCTTCGACGTCCACACGGCAGGAATTGAAATACAACGGTACGGCGCCCTTCAGCACGGCGGCATCCGGGAGCAGTTCTGCCACGCTGGTCGTCGGAGCGATCAGTTCCCAGGCGGCAAGGACATGGCCGTGCGTCTCGAGTGCCTCACGCGCCGCGTCCTTCGGCAAACCATAGGAATAAGCGGTGAAGCGGTGGCCCAGGACGGCGAGTTCGGTCATGCGGTTCCGGGTTTCAGGATCGGCGAGATCGTCGAGCGGCACCCGCAGGTCCCGAACGCCCATTTCCCACAAGGCCAGGAGCGGATAGTCGTTGCGGACCCGCTTGCGGTTGAAGGCGTCGAGGCCCCAGGGTGTGGGAATGTCGGCGCTGTCGCACCACGGCTGGCGGAGGTATAGGCCGACGCCGTTGCCTCCTGGGCTCAGGCCATGAACGGATGGCGGCGGGGCGGGGTCTTCGGACAGGGTATCGCCGGCGTCAAGGGTCCGGCCATAGGTGCGAATGATGTGATTGAGGTGCCCCTCCATATGAACATCGACGACGGCATAGCCGAGTTTGGCGCCGTCGTGCCGGCCCTGCTTCATGCCCGGCGCCACGCGGAACAGCTCGTGGTAGTCGTGACGCAGGAAACAGACCGACGGCAGTACGTAACAATTCGTCGTGCCGTGGCGGTTGAAGAAGAAGTTGTGGACGTGGCCGGCGTAGTAGACCTCGACGCCGTGGCGTTCCAGCACCCCTAGCAGCCATGACCGGCCCGGTTCGTCGGTAGCGTCGTAGTGGCCGGGCTCGCCGGCATGGGAAAGATAGAGCGGATAGTGAGAAAACATGAAAACACGCCGCTTCGGGTTCGCATCGAGCAGGGTTTCGAGCCATTGGCGCTGTTGTTCCTCGCAGGCCAGGCCCGAATTGACGATCATGCCGTTCACTACCACGAACAGGCAATCGCGATGCTCGAACGAATAGTACTGGGCCTGAAAGTGCCGCTCGTACTCGGCGATCATGTCATCGTTGACGGTGCGCTGTGCCTGCTGCCGGGAAAGCGGTTCGCCGGCAAACGCCTTCTCGCCGATGTCGTGATTGCCGGCTACCAGGTAAAGCGGGCATTCGAGTTCTTCGTAAACCCGGTGGAAGCGCCCCGCCGAGTCCTCGTAGGCCGGTGAGCCAGGCTCGGGATGGGTGATGTCGCCGAGGTGGACGACGAAATCGGGTGCCAGCCGGTTGAGCTGGTGGACCACATAGCGTGAGCGCGCCGCGCCCAGCTTCACTGTATCAATGTCGTAGCCGCCGATGGCGGCTGCTTCCGTCTCGGTGACGTGGGAATCCGCGATGACGGCGAAGCTAAAGAGGTGGTCGCCGGTGACCATGGCCCTAACGTCCGGCGGCGTGGCGGTGGGTGATGCGGGGCGCACTCGGTTCCAGTATGCCAGTCATGGTCCTGTTTTCCCCTAGTCCGTTCCGACTTCATGCTTCTGAGCTCGGTGCCGTTGTCCGAGACGCAGGTCCGAGGCTTGCCGTGCCGTGCGATGATGACATCGAGCTCCCGGGCAACCCTCGTGCCGGAGATCCGAAGCGCAAACATGTTGCATAGACGAGTCGTCGCATCGCTCCCCTCCGCGACTTTTTCATCATGGCGTAACTCGGGGATCGGGCACAGCCCGGTCGATAGAGGGCACTGCTCTCCGTAATGTAGAGACGACCGGCATAGGCCGGTCCGAGTGCAACGAACGATCAGGAGAGCAGCTATGGAACTCTA
>JAZGDL010000267.1:0-22146 GCA_036477795.1 Phycisphaerae bacterium | reverse complement strand
GTTGGCCGACCGCCTGCTGGAACGTACCGGCACGCTCAGCAAGCGCGAGATGCGCGAACAGTTTCTGGACGACATGGACCTGGAACGCGAGATGGGCATCACCATCAAAGCCAACCGGGCCACCATCCTGCACGATCACAACCACCGCCGGTACATGCTCAACCTGATCGACACCCCGGGGCACGTCGACTTCCACTACGAGGTTTCCCGGGCCATGGCCGCCTGCGAGGGCGTTCTACTGCTGGTGGACGCCACCCAGGGCGTCCAGGCTCAAACCGTCGCCAACGCCTACCTGGCCGTCGAAGCCAACGCCGAGATCATCCTGGTCATCAACAAGATCGATCTGCCGGCAGCCAATCCTGAAGAGGTGGCTCTGGAGGTCGAGCAGATCCTGGGACTGGCCGCCGAAGAGGCCCTCTTCACCTCCGCCAAAACCGGCGAAGGTCTGGACGAATTGCTCGCCGCCGTGTGCGAAAGAATCCCACCTCCCCAAGGCGACCGCAGCGCCCCCACCCGGGCACTCATCTACGATGCCAAACCCGATCCGCATCGCGGCGTGATTTGCCACGTACGCCTGATTGACGGCGCCCTCAAGCGCGGCGACAAGATCCGCATGATGGCCGCCGGCAGTGAGCACGTCGTCACCGAGGTGGGCAAGTACACCCCCAAGCCTGACGCCGTGCCGACGCTCTCCGCCGGCGAGGTCGGCTACGTGGTCGCCGGCATCAAGACGTTGGCCGACGTCAACATCGGTGACACCGTCACTATCGCCCAGCATCCCGCAGCCCAGGCCCTTCCCGGCTACCAGGCCCCCGCCCAGATGGTCTTCTGCGACTTTTATCCCGGCCCCGGCACCGAAACCGCCGAATTGCGCGAAGCCATGGAGCGCCTCTGGCTCAACGACAGCTCCTTCACCTATGAACCCGCCACGTCCGACGCCTTGGGTATCGGCTTTCGCTGCGGCTTCTTGGGCCTGTTGCACATGAAGATCATTCAGGAACGCCTCGAACGTGAAAGCGACGTTAACGTCGTACAGACCGCACCCACGGTCACCTACGAGATCGCCCTGAACGACGGCTCCGTCATGCACATCCAATCCCCCAGCGAGATGCCCGACCGATCGCGGATCGCCGAAATCCGCGAACCGTTCTGCACAGCCAACATCATCATCCCCGCTGAACACGTCGGCCCGCTGATGAACCTGGCCCTGGAGCGCCGCGGCGCCCACCGCAAAACCGAGTACCTTTCGCCCACCCGCGTCATGCTCACCTTCGAGTTCCCCCTGGGCGAGATCATCTACGACTTCTACGACAAGCTCAAAAGCTGCACCCGCGGCTACGGCACGGTGGACTACGAGATCAGCGAGTTCCGCGGCGGCGATCTGGCCAAGCTCGACATCCTGGTCAACGGCATCGCCGTCGACGCCCTATCGGTCATCGTGCATCGCGACAAAGCCGCCCATCGCGGGCGCAGGCTCATCCAGCGATTAAAGAAGGAAATCGCCCGCCACATGTTCGAGATTCCCCTGCAAGCCGCCATCGGCGCCAAGGTCATCGCCCGCGAGACCATCAAAGCCTACCGCAAGAACGTCACCGCCAAGTGCTACGGAGGCGACGTCACCCGCAAGCGCAAGCTGCTCGAAAAGCAAAAGGAAGGCAAAAAGCGCATGAAGAACGTCGGCAACGTCGAAATACCCCAGGACGCCTTTATGTCTATTCTCGATCCGGGGGATTGATACAGACCCCCGGATTGATACAATCAGAACAGTAGGAGATAACATTCATGAGAACATCAGCAGGAACCGTCATGGCCGCCTTGGCGCTGGTGACCTATACGGTGGGTTGTGCAACCAGCGGGACGCAAGAGCGGGCGCCGACCACGTCGTTACAAGCAACGCCGGATGCAACGTTTTATGCTGCCGGTGTGACGTGACCGTTCTGAGCGCAGTTTCTCAAGCGCTCGGTCGAGCGCGTCGATGGCGTCAAATGGGTAAAGTTCGATCTCAACCACGGCCGCGGCAGCGTCGGCTTTAAGACTGGAAACCCGCCCAAACTGAAAGCAATCTGGGATGCAATCATAAAAGGCGGATTCACCCCGCAAAAAATTGAATCTAAGGGCCAAACCTATACCGGCTCGGACTGACATTCGTCCCGATTGAAACCGGCGCGCGTACTGCTTCTGATCCGTATCGAACGCCGCGTCATGCTGTAGCTTGAGTTACAGGGCAATCACTATGCAAGTATCGCAGTTAGCTAATCGACGCTCGCACCTGGCGTTCATCGCCGTCACCTCCGTGGCCATGGCCGCCCCGGCGTTCGCCGGCCCCATCAACACCAACGTGGCCCTCACTCCAGCCAAGGGCGTCAGCATCTTCCGTCTCCAATACAAGTACGCCGAAGCCGATGGAAGCGGTCCCATCGCCCACCTCAACGCATCCACGGTGTCCAACACCTTCGTTCACGGTGTCACGGCAAGACTGGCTTTGTTTCTCACGGCTCAGTACAACAACCGGCAAGTCGATCGATTGCACTCTGATGGGGGACGATTCGAGCTTGCTCATGACGGCATCGCCGACTTTACGTTCTTCGCCAAGTACCGGTTCTGGGAGAACGACCCCGGACCGCTGGAAACGGCACGGTGGGCTGCAATCGGCGGGTTGAATGTCCGCAGCGGCGACTCCGACTTCACCAGCGACAGCTACGATCCGCTGGCCGGCGCCGTCTATTCCTGGCGGCGCCACCGCAGCCGTTTCGATGCCGACCTGATCTATCAATTAAACACCGGCCGCGACGCCTTCCGGCATGACAACCTGCGCTACGATCTGGCCTGGTCCTACCGCCTTTTTCCAAGTGTTTACAAGCCGGACGACGCCAGCGAGTTCGACCTGGTGGCAGAGCTAAACGGGCGATACACAACAGACGGATCACACGAACTCTTTCTTGCCCCCGGTGCCCAGTTCATCACCGAGCGATGGGCAGTGGAATTGTCGTTGCAGCTACCCGTGGTGCAGGAACTCGCCGGCTCCAGCCCCGAAACCGACTACCGCCTGGTCATAAGCATGCGCTTTCAATGGTAGCCGCCCGGCATCAACGGCAAGGAGAAAACCCGCCCGGCAATGATACCGCTAAACACGAACGAAAAAAGATCCTCGCAGCGGCGACTTTCCGCTACAATACCGTACATGTCGAAGATGACTGCTGAACAGTTCGCGGTGGAGATGGCCCGGCTGGCGGACGACAATAAGTGCGACGACGTTACGGTGATGGACCTTCGAGGACGATCGTCGGTCGCCGATTTTTTCCTGCTATGTTCGGGGACGTCCGACCGCCAGATGCGCAGCACGTCGGACGCCATGTCGGATCACGCCAGGAAACTCGGCAGCCGGCCCTACGGCCTGAGCGGCTACCCCAACGCCCAGTGGATTCTGCTGGACTTCGTCGACATCGTCGTGCACATCTTCACCGAGGAAACGCGCAGTTTCTATGACCTGGAGCTGCTCTGGGGCGACGCTCCGCGACTCAACTGGACGCGGTCAGCGACAGCCTGATAAGGTTGGAAGGTTAGAAGGTTGAAGGTTCAAGGTTGAAAGTCGCTTTAACCTTTAGCCTTCAACCTTCAACCTTTAACCTTAGAGACTAGACACTAGACAGGGGAAACTGGAAACTAGAGACTAGAGAGTCGAAGGTCCGAAGGTTGAAGGTTGAGAGTCGCGAATTCGAACCTTTAACCTTCTAACCTTCGAACCTTCGAACCTTATGCAATCCACCCTCAACCTGCTCCGGCAACGCGTTACCGCCGCCATCGTCAAGGCCCTCGATCTGGACCAGGCCGACGTCAACCCCCTCTTGACCAGAATCCAGGACGAGCAGTTCGGCGACTACCAGTCCAACTGCGCCATGGCCCTGGCTAAACGCATGGGATCCAAGCCGCACGACGTCGCTCGGCGCATCGTTAACGAGCTGCACGTGGACGACATCAGCAACCCGCCCGAGATCAAGGGACCAGGCTTCATCAACTTTCGCCTGTCAGCGGAGTTCATAGCCGCACAGCTCGCAGCCATTCCCCCCGCGCCGGCCGACGGCCGGGACCGCCTCGGAATCCCCACCACCGACCGCCCCACCATCGTCGCCGTCGACATGTCCAGCCCCAACCTGGCCAAGGAGATGCACGTCGGCCACCTGCGCAGCACGATCATCGGCGACTGCGTGGCCCGCATCCTCGAGTTCGAAGGCCATCGGGTTCACCGCATCAACCACGTGGGCGACTGGGGCACCCAGTTCGGCATGCTTCTGGCCTACCTCCGCCGCACTCAGCCGGGCGTCCTGGACAATCCCGACGACCTCCACCTCGACGACCTGGAGCAGTTCTACGTACAGGCTAAGAAGCTCTACGACGCCGACCCCGACTTCGCCGAGACCAGCCGCAAGACCGTCGTCGAACTCCAAGGCCGGGACCCGGAAGTGATGGCGGTCTGGAGAGCCTTCTGCGACGAATCCCTCCGCCACTGCCGCGGAATCTTCCACCGGCTGAACGTGACCGTCGTGGACCGCGGCGAAAGCTTCTACAACGACATGCTCCCCGACGTCGTCAAGCGGTTCCAGGACAAAGGATTGGCCACCGACAGCGAAGGCGCCGTGTGCATCTTCCTGGACGGCTTCACCAGCCGGGACGGTAGTCCGTTGCCGATAATCATCCGCAAGTCCGACGGCGGCTACAACTACGACACCACCGACCTGGCTGCCATCTACCATCGCATTGAGGAACTGGGAGCCCGGCGTTTGATCTACGTCGTGGGCATGGCCCAGAAGCAGCACTTCGACATGCTCTTCGCCGCGGCCCGCAAGATCGGTTGGGCCTGCGACGACGTCGAGCTCACCCACCTCGGCTTCGGCAACCTGCTGGGCCCGAACGGTCGACCGTTCAAAACCAGCTCCGGCGGCAACGTCAAGCTCAAGGATCTGCTGGATCAGGCGGTCAAGCGCGCCAGAAGCGTCATCGAAAGCAGCAGCCAAACAGATTCCGCCTCGGCCAGCGACGGTAACGTGTCAAATGTAGCGCCACCCCTTGTGGGTGGCGCCCCCGGTGTAGGTGACGCCCCCCTTGTGGCCGGCGCCCGCAAACGGGCCGACTTCGACGAAGCCACAATTACCGCCGTCGCTGACGCCGTCGGCATCGGCGCCGTCAAGTACTTCGACCTGTCCCACAGCCTCTTGGGCGACTACAAGTTCGACTGGGACACCATGCTGTCGCTTGAGGGCAATACCGCCCCCTACATGCTCTACGCCTACGCCCGCATCCACAGCATCGCCCGCAAAGCCGGCATCCGCTTCGCCGACCTCCCGCACGACACTCGAATCCTTCTCGACCACCCCAGCGAGCTGCGCCTGGCCAAGACGCTCCTGCGTTTCTGCGAAACCATCGACAAAGTCGCCGCCGACCTCCGCCCCAACGTCCTCACCGACTACCTCTTCGAGCTGAGCAAAGCCTACAGCCTCTTCTATGACCGCGTACACGGCGTCCGCGTCATCGACGCTAGTCCGGAAACGACCCGCCTGTCGCGCCTGCGTCTCTGCGACCTCACCGCTCGCACCCTCAAACTAGGCCTCCACCTCCTGGGCATCAGAACCGTCGAGCAAATGTAGAAAAAAGGGGTCAGGCTACTTTTCGTGAGTTGCAGCGGGGAACGACCGGAGAAAGCCGACAAAAGTAGCCTGACCCCTTTTTTCTCGGATTGCGGTTTGTGTTCCGGCGCGTGGGCCTGTACAACCCTGGTGGCGGCGCGGTGGTTCGCGGGCACATGTTTTTTCGTGGGTCGGGATGCCCAGGATGCAGGAACGGACACGGATGTTCAAGACACTGGTCTCTCTGGTCTTGGCTATGTCCGCGTGCGCGGCCTTCCTGTCCTGGATGGAGCCGCCTGATCCGACAACGGCGGCACTGACCGACGTTGAGTTTTCACGCCAGCAGGCACGCACAGCGTTGGCCATGACCGATGGCACCAGACCGCTTGCCTGGGAGGG
The DNA here is from genome assembly GCA_036477795.1 of Phycisphaerae bacterium. Taxonomy (GTDB): domain Bacteria; phylum Planctomycetota; class Phycisphaerae; order UBA1845; family UBA1845; genus JAZGDL01. Next base: position 16,126 of record JAZGDL010000267.1, on the reverse strand, counting down.
CGTAAACATTGTTGCGATGCCGGAATCTCAGCTCGGTCTTGGCCGGGCGGGTTTGGCCGCCACCCGGGGATACCAATATCACTTCATCATTTCACGGCAGGGGCTCGTTCATGCGGGGCGCTACTGGCGTGAGCAGTCCAACCCGGAAGGAGTCAATATGACTATTGTTGTGGCGCTAGGGGGCCTACAGGGCGGAAACTCGCTTACGGTGGCGCAATGGCTGGGGTTGCGGGCACTGCTGATCGAGCTGGCGGACTCACTCGCAAACACCGGTCAGCAACCATGGATACGGCTCGGCGCGTCGGCCTCATCCATATCGCCGGGATGGCTACGCACGCTTCGGACCTGGCTTGAGAGCGACGGGTTTCTGCGCTAGGTTATCGGTCGTTATGAGAATCGCGAATCGTTCCCCGATGCTCTGAAGATATTCAGCCGGGCACGTCGGCTTGAACGGGCGCCGCCGAACAGGCTACAAACTCCGCTGGGTCTTGCGCGCCCGATAGTTTCAGTCCCCCACTCCCACTGCCGATAACTCGTGGTCACACAATGCTCTGGGAGCCCCTGTGGGACAGGCCTTCCAGCCTGTCATTTTTACCGGCTGGAAAGCCGGTCCCACACGGTGGCGAGAAATGATAATGGAGTTCGGAGATGGCTGGAACATCAGGTGCCAGGTCGAACAACGTGATAACCGCCGCTCCCCCGGCGGGCGACCCTGTGATCGAAGCCGGCGGAATTACTGAAACGGGCGCGATGACAGACGCGAAAATCCGAGAAGTTCGTGAAATCGCGGAACGCCTGGAAAACGCCCTGGCCCGCGCACCGCATGTGATCTCCTCGGTCGAGGCCGCGGCTGACAAGTGTCAACAGGCCGTGCAAACGATCGAGTCCAAGGCAGCACGCATCGATGAAAGCAACGCATCGTTGGCCCAAGAAACCACAGGACTGAACCAGGCTTGTACCAAGGCCAGTCGGGTGAAGACTGACCTGGCCGACTTCGTCAACCAACTGGCCGACATCGGGGACGCATCCGAGGAGAAGATGTCGCTGCTGCTCGAGGCCTTGGATGCCAGCACCGAAACGCGTGAGAACCTGCATAACCTCGCGACCAGCTCCTCCGATCAGATTGAGCAGTTCGAGAAGAAAATCGAACGCCACATGACCCAGCTAAGCGCGTTTGCGGACTCGCAGCGCCGGCGTCTGGAAGAAACCGCGCGGAACCAGGAGAAGCGGCTGAGTTCGATCGCCAGCACGAATGAGGCACGGGTCCCGGAAGCCTCAGACCGCTGCATCGCCGATATCAAGCGAGCATTCGATGCGCAACTCTCAGAGTTCAAGAGGAGAGGAGAATCATTAACAGATCAGGCTGAAGGCATTGAAGAGAAATGTGAAGCGCGAATCAGGCGGCTTGACGATTCGGCCAAGGAGCACGTCCACCGACTCGATTCCGCCTTTCAAACGCAGCAGGTGCGGTTGACCGAGGTTGTGGATCGCGACATCGCAAACCTGGAGCGGTCATTGGAGACGCGGTTGGCAGAGGTGCGCAAACAAGAGGAAGCCGCACGTGAACACACCGCCCGGCTGACCGAGATTACCGACGCCAGGGCCGGGCGGCTCGAGGAATCCGCCAGAGAACTGAAGAACCAGATCGAATCCGCGGGGCAATCGCAGGAGGGTCGTCTAGCCGGGGCCGCTGAAAAACTGATGGCCGGCATCAAGAGCGGGTTCGATGCGGAACTTACCAAATCGCAGAAGAAGCTCGAGCAGCTCTTGGCCCCTTACTCATCGACGGGTCCGCACGCAACGCGACTGCGTGAAACCGTGGAGCAGGCCATACATGATATCAGCCGCACCGGCCGCGAACAGATTGCCAAGCTCGAGCAATCCGTGGAGCAGCAGACGGCGCAACTGAACAACACCGCTGACACCAAACACCAACAGCTCACGTCGCAAATGCAGGCGGCACGCGAACTGTTAGGCATGGTGTCCGATTCAACCCGCGAGGCCAACGGGGTTCTCAACAAGATGATCGACAGCCGCCAGGCGACCGATCATCAGCTCGAATCCCTGGCTGAAGTGTCGGAGAATTCGGCGGCGTTGGCTGCGGAATTGCGCCAGCAGGCTGAGAAGGTGGAACCGTCGCTGACGTCCATGAGAGAGTGCCTGGAAGGCTCCGCCGTAACGATTGACAAAATCGAAGGGTTGATTCAGGACGTGTGGACACTGACGACCACATGCCAGGATCGGGCGCGTCAATTGACGGAGCGATGCGATGAAGCTTCCGCGATCGCCGTGCAGGTTGGGGAAACTCAGAAGGAAGCGGCGGCCCGGGCGTCAACGCTAGGCGCTCAGAACCTCAGCGCCCGCCGGCAAACAGAGGAGCTGGTCGACGCCATGACCGGCTCGGGCGAGATCATCGAGCGGATCAACTCAGGTTGTGAGCGGGCGTCGCAGAGCGTGGCCCAGGCCGAAGAAACAGCCGACAAGGCCCGATCCACGCGCGACACTCTGGCAGAGTTGCTCTCCAGGGCTGAGGACGTCGTTCAGAAAGTCGAGACCGTCGTTGAGACGACACGTGACAGCACGGAGCGCGTCGAAGACCGGAACCGCACGGCGGAATGTTTGCTTCAAGAGATGCGGGACAGCATCGAACGAATTGAGAAAGCCGAGAAGGAGGCTACCAACCGGGCGTCAACGCTGGGTACTCAGAACCTTAGCGCCCGCCGGCGAACGGAGGAGCTGGTCGACGCCATGGCCCGCTCCGGTGAGATCATCGGGCGGATCGATTCGGGTTGTGAGCGGGCATCGCAGAGCGCCACGGAGGTCGAAGAGAGGGCCGCAGCAGCCCGGTCCCTGCACGACACTCTGGCGGAGCTGCTTTCGAGTTCTGAGGGCGTCATCCAGACCTTCGAGACGGCCGTTGAAACGACCCGCGAAAGCACGGAGCGTATTGAAGACCGAGGCCGCTGGGCGAATGGTCTGCTTCAAAAGATGGAAGGCGGGGTCGGGCGACTGGTCGACGCCATGAGCCGCTCGGGTGAGATCATCGAGCGGATCGATTCGGGTTGTGAGCGGGCATCGCAGAGCGCCACGCAGGTCGAAGAGAGGGCCGCAGCAGCCCGGTCCCTGCACGACACTCTGGTGGACCTGCTTTCGAGTACCGAGGACGTCATCCAGACCTTCGAGACGGCCGTTGAAACGACCCGCGACAGCACGGAGCGCATTGAAGAGCGAGGCCGCTGGGCGAATGGTCTGCTTCAGAGGATGGAAGGCAGCGTGGAGCGAGCTGAGCAGGCCGAGAAGGAGGCGGCGGCCCGGGCGTCAACTCTGGGCGCCCAGAACATCAGTGCCCGCCGGCGAACAGAGGAACTGGTCGACGCCATGACCCGCTCGGGCGAGATCATCGAGCGGATCGATTCAGGGTGCGAGCGGGCTTCGCAGAGCGCCACCAAGGTTGAGGAAACAGCCGGAGCAGCCCGATCCATGCACGACGCCCTGGCGGGATTGCTTTCCAGCGCTGAGGACACCTCCCGCAAGATCAAGGCAGCGGTCGAGACGACCTGTGACAGAACCGCGCGTATCGAGGACCGAAACCGCTCGGCGGCAGAGCTGCTCCAAAGAATGGAAACGACCGCCGAGTCGTACGGCGGGCTGTGCGATGAGCTTCGCACGTGCTGCGAGCAGGGTCAGCGGATCTCGCAAGAGGTTGGAGAAACGTTGAAGCGTGGATCAGAGATCAAGGCGGAGCTGGACCTCTCCACCGAGCAATCGGACAAGACCAGCCGCGAAGCAGCCCAGATGCTGGCAACTATCGTGGAACACCGCCAGATTCTCGAAACCGGAGAGCAAGCACTGAATGAGTTCCTGGAACGGGCCGAACGCCTGCGTGTGCAGTTGCAGCAGCTTCAAACCCGCGCCGATTCGTTCGACCACCAACTCAACGGCATGCTTGCGGATCCGCGAAAGATCATCGAGGAGGCCAAGACGCAGGCCGGCCAACTGGACCACGTCTGTCGCGCGGTGCGGAAGGTCTTCTCGGGTCTCTCGCAGGCCAGTCTGCAAGCCAACCGCGATATCACACGGTTTGCGCAGATCAGCCGGGATGCCAATGGACGCCTCACGCAACTGTCGGTGGATACGCAGCGAGCCGGCCAAACACTGCGCGAATGGGTGGACGAAGCGGTCCATGTCCAATCACGTCTGTCGAAATCCCTGGCACAGGTCCCACCGCTGGGGCAGACGCATCCCACCACGTCGTTGACCGATCTGGCGCGGACCACGTCTGAAGCCATTGCCGAGATTCTCCAGCCGCCCAGTCAACAACGAGCCATGCAGCGCCCGACCCTCACTCAGAACGATATCGAGAATGAGGCATCGAAAAAGGCTGAAACCAAAGGGGACTTTGGCGCCCTCATTCGCGAGGCCCAAAGCGTGGCGGAGGCCAAGCGGTGAGTTGCAGCCGACACCAGGCACTGACCGGACCGGGAAACGATGAGTGCAGGCGAAAGCCCACACCCGTTCGATGAATTCGTTCAAAAGCCGGAAAGTGAGATTCGGCTGGCACATGCGGCGCTGCTATGCGCCTGCGATGAATACCAGGGCCTGACGCCGGCGCGCTATCTTCAGCGACTGAACGCGCTGGCTGATCGCATCGACCGTGAAGATGCCTTCTCCGCGTACGACCGCGTCGCCGCCCTTCGCCAAGTGCTTGTGGAAGCGGAGTTGTACCGCGGCAACTTCGAAGACTTCGCCAACCCGGTCAACAGTTACCTGAATCGGGTAATCGACACTCGCCGGGGAATTCCCATCAGTTTGTCGGCGATCTGGCTGGACGTGGCGGAGCAACTGGGCTGGCCGATCGTGGGGGTGAGCTTGCCCGGGCATTTCATTATACGTTACGAAGGTGTGGGCGAAGAGATGCTGATCGATCCGTTCAACGGCGGCCGAGAGTTGACCCACGATGATTGTGCGCACATGCTGACGACACTGTTCGGTGACGAGTTCACGCTGACCGATCAGCACCTGGTCCCGGCGGGCACACGCGCGATTCTGGCGCGCATGCTGGGCAATCTGTACACCACGTATGTCCAGAGCGGCGACTTTGCCCGTACAACCTGCGTGCTCAAGCGCATCACCGCTCTTCGTCCCAAGGACGCTATGGTGCGTGCGGAGTTGGGGCGCATGCAGGTGCTGACCGGCGATCTAAGAGGGGCCGCCGCCACGCTTCACCAGGCGCTCGATCTTGCCGACAGCGACGATGAGAGGTCGACGGTCGATCACCACACCGATGAATTGCGGGCCCGGATGCACGAGCAGAATTAGCTCGGGCTTCGGGGACGCCTCAAAGATCACAGACCGTGTAGCGCCCAGGGTGTTAAGACAAGCGAGCGTGGGCAATTCCACCCCGCAGATTCAAGCGTGACGGTGCACATAGGTCCTAGCCCGGATTATTCGTACCGCAGAGATCGCAGAGAGCGCAGAGCATTATATGGTAAGAAGTTACGGCCGAAGTCTCGCTTGTCTCATTCCGATAGTGTGTTTGTTTCGGCCGCGCCGGGATTCCGCGCTGACTCCCCGGACTTCCCATCTATTCCGTCTCTGCGGGCTCTGCGTGCTCCGCGGTGAATAATTCGGGCTAGTGCTCTCTGCCGCACGGGGGCGAGATCGGCGTTGTGCAGGATTGCCACCTGTCGCCGGCACAACCCCGTACAAAGACCTGCGGTGAGCGTTCAGCAGTCAGCTTTCAGCAGTCAGCCAGACCGAAGAATCGGCCCCGTGGCTGATCAACAGAAAGCGTTCAGCGGTCAGCTTTCAGCAATCAGCCAGATCGCTGAAAGCTGACTGCTGAACGCTGACTGCTGAACGCTGATTGCTGATGGCTGAACGCTTACGACCTGCGAATCTCGGCCGCCCCGGCAAGGAAATCCCCCTCTCAGGTGTCTACACCGGCGTTTTCCGAATCCGCATGCCGCCGGATGCGATCACCCGTTTTGCTGTGAATTGTGATTGACATGGCGGGGGTCACGGAGTATAGTCTCCGGTGTGATGAAACTGCGCGTGTGTCATCAACTCGGCTGCGACGTTTTTGTGGCGTCCGGCTTCGCTACTGCGGCACAGGTCACCCGGTGCTCTTGTTGTTGTCAAATGAACTCGGGAGGAACGGCCTGACGGGGTAGCGCATCGCAAAATGAAATCGACGCGAAGGCCCGCAGGATCGTTCCTGCGGGCCTTTTTTGCAGTTAGTAAAAAGAGGGCAAAGAGCAACAGGCACGGAGAATCAACGGTGGAAACACAAACCGCAACTCAACAACAGCCTTGGTTGGTGAAAGAAGACAGCCCGGCACCAGACGTCATCGCCTGGAGTCTGGAAAAATTCTCTCGCCAGCGCATGGCCATCACAACGTCCTTCGGTATGGAGGGCTGTGCACTCATCGACATGTACGCCGCACACGGAAAGCCATTGACCGTGATATACTTGGACACCATGTTCTTTTTCCAAGAGACCTACCAGCTTCGTGATCGCATAGTCGAGCGCTACCCCCATATCACCTTTGTCAACCGCGGAACCACCTTGACGCCCGAGCAGCAGGCAGCCGAGCACGGTGACGAGCTATGGAAGAAGAACCCCGACCTGTGCTGCAAGCTGCGCAAGGTTGACCCGATGCGTGAAGCGCTCGCCGACGTCGATGTATGGATCACCGCTGTGAGAAGAAGCCAGTCAGCCAGCCGAGCCCCAATGCCTCTTGTTGAGTGGGATTGGAAGTTCCAGCTCGTCAAGATCAACCCTCTGGCCGCCTGGGAGCGCCGGCAAATATGGGAGTACGTCAAGGAGCACCGCGTGCCCTACAACGAGCTGCATGAAAAAGGGTACCCCTCCATCGGCTGCACCCACTGCACCGCGCCCGTCGAGGGCTATTCGATCGGTGAATACTCCCGCGCCGGCCGCTGGAACGGAAACGACAAGACCGAATGCGGACTACACGGCTACGGCATCTGACTAAACGTAAAGCGCAAGGTCACGCTGGACCGAGAATCCCTTCTCGGTCCCCCTTCCTAGTGGGTCACGGGAAGGGCTTCCCGCAGCGGATGGGTGCGAGAAAGGATTCTCGCACCAGCACTATGCGGACTACACGGCTACGGCATCTGACTGATCACAAGAAAGATCATGGCGGCAAAATGAGACGTTCCGCAGTCATTCTTGCCGCACATGGCTCCCGGCAAGACCCCACCGCAAACGCGATCATCCGCTCCCATGCCGAACGGATCAGCCGGCTGCACATTTTCGACGAAGTGGCCGTCGCGTTTCACCAGGGAACGCCCACGTTTGCATCCGTTCTGGACTCGGTCAACGCCGATGACGTCGTCGTCGTGCCGGTCATGACGAGTGATGGCTACTATTGTGATACGATCCTCCCGCGAGCGTTGCAGTCCAACCCCAGGTTCACCGAATTGCAGCCGGTGATCACCGGCCCGGTCGGCGCGCACCCCGGCATCATCGCGCTGGTGCGAGTCCGGGTCCGGGAAATGCTCCGACGCCACAACCTCGAACCCGATAGAACGTCACTGGTACTAGTCGGCCATGGTACCGAGCGGCATGACCGAAGCCGGCAGGCTACAGTTGACTTGCAGAACCAACTGCGCCAAATGGCCATTTGCGCTCAAACGTTGTATGCCTTCCTGGACCAAGAACCGCTCTTGGACGGAGTCCACAGCTTGGTCCACAAACCTAATCTCCTGGTCCTGCCATTTCTCATTGGCGGCGGCTATCACGCCACGCGCGATATCCCCCATCGGCTGGGGATGATCCCGGGCAAGGACTCGTCTCCGGTGGAGCATTCATCGGGAACCGGCATACAACTGCCGCATCTAGGCCACGTGGGCAACAGACGCGTCATCTGCGACGTCGCTATCGGAGCACATCCCGAAATCGTGGACATCATCATGGAACTGGCTACCCGGCACCTAATCCGTAAAGGGTGTGAAACCTGCTGGTGCGAGAATCCTTTCTCGCACCCATCCGCCGCGGGAATCCCTTCCCGTAGCCCGCCGGGAGGGGGGACCGAGAAGGGATTCTCGGTCCAGCGTCTGCCATGCGGTGTGAAGGGCGACCAGCGTGAAGGCAGGCGAACGCCCCGCACCAACAACGCCGTTGGCCCAACGGCGTTGTTGGTGCGGGGCAACCGCCTGCCCTACTCCGAACGACGCAGCCTGATCTGCGGGAGCCGCAACCGTGACGGTTGAGCCCGGAACTGTTTATCTCGTTGGGGCCGGTCCCGGCGATCCCGATTTGATCACCGTGCGCGGTCTCAACCTGCTTCGTAGCGCCGATGTCGTGGTCTTTGATCGACTTAGCGCGCCGGAACTCCTGGCCGAAGCCCGCTCGGATGCCGAACTGGTCAGTGTGGGCAAAGCGCCCGGTCGTCATCCACTCGGGCAGGACCGCATCAACGAGATCATTGTCGATCGTGCCGGCCGCGGCCAAACCGTGGTCAGACTCAAAGGCGGCGATCCATTCGTATTCGGCCGCGGGGCTGAGGAGTTGGCCGCTTGCATCGAAGCGGGAATCGAATGCATCGTGGTGCCCGGCGTCTCCAGCGCCATCGCCGCCCCGGCCATCATTGGAATTCCCGTAACCCTTCGCCGAATCAGCCGATCATTCGTGGTCTTAGCCGCCGAAGCCGCCCCCGATCAGAGTTCCGACTCCGCGCCACAGGACCCCGCAACACCGCCCCTGGACTATCGAGCACTGGCCTCCATCGACACCATTATCATCATGATGGGAAGGGCCCGGCTGGCAGAGATGTCCCAACGCCTGATCGACGCCGGCCGCGATCCGGACACCCCTGCGGCATGCATCGAACGGGCCACCACGCCGGCGCAACGGGTCACCCGGTCCACGCTGGCGGACATCGCTGCCGCAGCCGAGCGTGACGGCCTGCAATCTCCTATCGTCACCATTATCAGTCCCACGGCCTCTTTTTCCAATTTCCAGGTCCCGCACTGGTATCGACACTTGGAGAATGGTACCATACCAGTTGGAGCAGTTGGCGAAGTCGACTGACACCGTGCTGAATGCAGCGTGGGCAATTCCGCGCCGCTAATCCGAGCCGCGACCGTGAGGGAGCGGTCAACGGGCGTGGATGTTGGTGCTTGCTCAGGCATGGTCGTTTGGTTTCGACGCAGAGCATTGGAAAGAGGCCCCAACCATGAAAAACGCTGGTCTTCGAGCTATCCCGCTTTTCGCATTAATCGGCATGATCCTCACAATAGCGGGATGCCCCTTTTTGTTCCCACCGAGCGACGACCCCGGAGACGATGGCTCAGGTGATCCCACCGGCATCGTGGACCCGAGTGACGGAAACGGCGGCGACGATGACACCACCGACGATGACACCACCGACGATGACGCCACCGACGATGACACGACCGACGATGACACCACGGACGATGATACCACGGACGATGACACGACCGACGATGACGCCACCGACGATAACACCACGGACGATGACACCACCGGCGATGACGCCACCGACGATAACACCACCGACGATGACGCCACCGACGATAACACCACCGGCGATGACCCCACCGACGATGACACCACGGACGATGACGGCGGCGGAAACGACGGCGGCGGTGATGATGGCGGCGTCACTCCCGATACGGACTGCATCCTCAATATTACGGGCTTGGGCACCAACCCCGGCCAGGGTTCGGGCACTTCGGTTTCCGTTCAGGTGCGCTTCGACGCGCCGGATGACACGACGCTAACGGTCCACCCCGTCCTTCCGTTCTTTGGAAGTACCATCATCGAAGTTCCCCCGGGGGCTGAGCGTTCGTCCATCACCTTCGAATGCACCGATGAGATCACTTTCGGGACGATCTTGTTCACCGATCAGATGGGTACGGTCACGTCAGCCGGCGAGTTAACGCTGGCGCGCGGCACCGACTACGCTTGCGGAGAACCGTTTATTGTCGCGTTTACCCCGCCGCCGTCGTGCAGCGTCATGATCGAGTAACCCAGGCAGGTATAAACTGTTCTTGAAAGCACGAACACCAAAAAGCCCACGGATTGCAATCCGTGGGCCACCTGTGTGGGACCGGCTTTCCAGCCGGTCAAATGACAGGCTGGAAAGCCTGTCCCACAGGCGATCGGACTGCAGCAGTTTTACGGGATTCGATAGTCCCGATCATCAGGTTCCCCCAACCGTTCAGCCAACCGCCGACGGCGGAATCCTGCCCATCCCTCAGGTTGTTCATCAGCCAGCTTCTCGACCATTTCCGCCAGCATCGCCGGCTCGTATCCAGCATCGATCAAACGCGCAACAGCCCGACAATCCGCGTCCGATTCCACCTGAAGCCTTTCATCCAGGTCTCGCCCTTGTGATTCGAAGTCGCCCGCATATTCCAGATGGGCCAACTCATGGGCTAACACCGCCGCGAGCTCATCCACGGTGCACAGTATGTCCAGCATGCCGACGGTGACGTAGACGTGGCCGCTGGCCAGCACATAGGCGTTTCGATCGTTCGTTCCCAGGATCCCGACCCGGATATCGGGACCGTCCCACGCATCACCGATAAGCTTTGCCACCACACGTTCAATGCCTGCAACAGCCGGGTCATCCACCCGCCCGCCATGCTGCCGTTCAAACGCCAACTGGCCCCACGAGTCCATCGCCCGTGGCACTCTCGCCCCAAGCGTCTGCACCGGTGGCAATGGCGGCGAACCCGCTGAACAACCGCTTGCAACGATGCACAGAAGTGAGACCCACCCCAAGACGGTGCGCATTTCCGACAAGTCGGCTATGCGCACCTGCGACTTCGCTAAACGTTTTCACCCACCACGCGCCGATAATTCCCGCTGGGCTTCCGCCGTGGGAAAACCTGTAGGGCAGGTCGTTGACCTGCCATGCGGTGTGAAGGCAGGGGAACGTTCCGATGGAATCGGAACAACCGCCTGCCCTGGAACCGGGCTAGGCCCGGCCTTTAGGCCGGGTGGCTGGAGCATGAGCTACTCCTCCCGCTCCCCTTCTCCCGCCGCCAAGGGCGGTGGGAGAAGGGGAGCGGGAATAAACGAGATGAACCCTTAGTTCACCCGCCGTAAACGGCGGGCCTAGCAGTTATGTCCATGGCTACGAAACTATCTAACCGAAAGCGGGACTGGCCGGCTTTAGCCGGTCAGCCTTTGCCACCGACTTGAGTCGGTGGAGGGCGTTTGCTGTCACCTTCCCTGGAGCCGGCATCAGCCGGCTTTCCACGGGCAGCCATTCAAAAAGCCCGGCTTAAAGCCGGCTCCAGAACCAGCAAGTAGAATCCCGGCGAGCGGGGACTAGCCGCACCTGTAACCACCAACTGAAGTTGGCGGCAAGCCCCGGTCGGCTGAAGCCGACCACCAACCCCCCATGCCAATAACCGCTAAAGAGTACGTCCTAAAAGCCACCTCCCTGACGGCTCGCCGTTACCCACATCTTCCGGGTCACCGTAGTCAGGCAGAACTCTGTCCCGGAGGGACATTTGAAAATAGCCCAGCGATTTATCGCTGGGAAAGCAGTTCCCCCAGGGCGTTAGTCCCGTAGGGACGATTGAACGCCAGCGTGGGATCTCAGCCGTCCCTACGGGACTACGTCGTCCTACGGCCACCCTATCCCAGCGATGACTCGCTGGGCTATTCTCAGTAGCCCCTCCGGGGCATTCTCCCGAAAATGTGGGTAACAGCTAGCCCTGACGGTCGGGGCTCGGACAAAAGCGAGGTTGGCGTAGGTTTCAGGACGCAGTCTAAACAGAAACGTTTTGGTTGATGACACGCGGATGGCGACCGAGTCGTCGACTTGGGGCCGGCCACGCGATTTCGCAATCCGGATTTCGGATTCCGAAGCGCCTTTGCTCGCCGGGCCGCCGCGAGGTAGGATAATTGTGGAGGTGGGCCATGCGAGCGGACGAATTGCAGGAACTGCTGAACCGGCGTCCCTTTCAGCCCATCCGCCTGCACATCAGCAGTGGCCAGACCGTGGATATCCGGCATCCCGAGCTGGCCATCGTCGGCCGGTCGCTGGTGTTTGTGGCGGTCGGCCGGGTCGACAAACCGGGTGCACCGAGCGAACCCGGCCGGGTCGTCGAACACGTCGCCCACTACAACCTCCTCCACATAGTCAAGATCGAGCCCATCGACGGCGAAACCTCGGAGCAAACCTGACCAACGACGAGCCCTCATCTCCCTCTCCCACAGTCCGTCCCTTCCTGCTTCCCCCGCAAGGGTTCCACCGAGCAAAGTCGCGTCGTGCGTGATTGAATATGCGTCAGGGACGTGATCACCTCCAGGGCGCTGGAATCCACGAATCCTGGGGCAGAAAGTCCTACACTAGTCCATGTATTCTCGCTAGAGTCCCCGTTACCCCCTTTTTCACTCTACTTCAGCCGAAATATTTCTGAATATTGCTATAATTATTGCTATATGGTTGACAGGTTGCCGATACGGTTGTAATGTTAGGGTGATGTTAGGTACTAGTGGGGTAATCAGGAAGAACGATGGCCAGGCGTAGGGATAGCAAAGGCAGCAAAGGCTCGAAGTCGAGCGAGGTCACCATCGACTGTGTTCGGTCGCCTCGACCGGCGACTCCGTCGGACCGGGTGACGCGGGTGGCGCTTCAGTTCGGGGTGCCCACGACCGGCCAACCGGTGCGGGTGCTCGACCGTCTGACCGTACCGATGGGCCCCGGGCGCATTGTTCTGTTCCAAGGTCCCTCCGGCAGCGGCAAATCCACCGCCCTGGGGCTGATCTCCAGGCACTGTCCCGGTGGGCATCAGGTCAACCGTGTCTCCTTTGCATCGGGACGCAGTGTGATCGACGCCATCTGCCCGCATCAGCCGCTGGGGCAGGCGTTGGAACTGTTGGCTGCTTGCGGCTTGGGCGAGTCGCCGCTGTGGGTGCGTTCGTTCGATGAGCTGAGCGACGGGCAGCGGTTTCGAGCGCGGCTGGCTAAGGCGGTCGGCCGGCATCTCAAAGGGCGTTCGCCTGCGGCTCTGTTGTGCGACGAATTCGCCTCCGGGCTGCATCGCCGGCTGGCCAAAGCCATCGCCTTCAACCTGCGCAAGTTAGCCACTCGTTACGGGCTCTCCATGGTCATGGCATGCAGCGATGAAGACGTCGAACGGGACCTGCAACCCGATGTCACCTTTCGGCTTCGCGGCGGCGGCCGCTATGACCGTATTGAACGCAGGCCTCGCAAACGCGCCATCAGTTTCAGCCGCCGCCTGGTGATCGAAGGGGGTGGCAAGAGGGACTACGACGCTTTCGCCGCGATGCATTACCGCGACACCGACGAGCTTGGCTTTGTAGACAAGGTCTTCGTGATGCGGGAAGGCCAAAGCACCGAGCTCTTGGGCATTGTGGTCTATTCACACGGCCCCATGGAGCTGAGCCTGCGCAATCAGGCTACCGCGGGGCGGTTCAAACGCAACCCCAAACGGCTGAACCGGGAAGTTCGCATCTTGCGGCGGCTGGTGGTGCACCCCGATGTGCGGGGGTGCGGGCTGGGGCATTGGCTGGTGAAAAAGACGCTGCCGATGGTGGGAACCCGTTTCGTCGAGTGCCTGGCTTCGATGGGTGAGGTGAATCCGGTGTTTGAGAAGGCCGGGATGACACGTGTTGGCACTTGTGCGATGCCGTCCAATCGTGCCCGTATTCTGGCGGAGGTGCAGGCCTTGGGGGCGGACCCCTTCGGGCGTGAATTCGTGATGCTGGTGAGCCGCCGGCCGCGGGTGCGGCGGCTGGTGGCCCAGTTGGTGTATCAGTGGTACCAGGCAACCACGGCGGGCGGGGAAAAGCGGGTGGAGCGGCAGTCGGCGGAGATGCTGGCGCGGACCTTTCGCGGGCTGGTGGGCACGCGGCCGGTGTACTTTTTGTGGGAGCGGGCCTGAGCGTGTTGGGGTCGGGTCGGGGCCCGCTCCCTTACGGTCGCGTCTCGGATCATAGGTCGCGGGTTGGGTGGGGAGGTGTGGACACGCTGGACCGAGAATCCCTTCTCGGTCCCACATATGGGTGCGAGAAAGGATTCTCGCACCAGCACTTTTGGGCGGATACGTACTTAAGGAGTTTAGCTTTGTCGAACGAACGGAAATTGCAAACGGGTTTTTGGCCTTCCTTTTTGTCCTTCCTCCGGCGGCTGGTCGGCCCCCTTCGCTCTCGCAAGGTTCGTGTGGCCGTGGCAACCACACTCGGCGCTCTGGTGGCTGAGTACGGGCTGGAAGTGTCCGGCGAACTCTTGCTGGTGATCGTGGGAACGGGAGCCTCGCTGATTCTCGGGATCGCCCATGAAGACGCGGGCCGGCACGCCGCCTCACCTCCACAACAACCCGCACGTACGCGAGCACGTGCGGAGCAGTTATTGTGAGTGTCGTTGAACCGTGGGAGAACAACGCAATCTGATTCGTACGGAGGTGCGAGAAAGGATTCTCGCACCAGCGGTCGTACGGAGGTGCGAGAAAGGATTCTTGCACCAGCGGTCGTACGGAGGTGCGAGAAAGGATTCTCGCACCAGCGGTCGTACGAAGGTGCGAGAAAGGATTCTCGCACCAGCAGGTGGGGTGCTCGGGACCCACGGGTTGCAACCCGTGGGCTTTAGGGAGTTAGGGGCGTGAAGACAATGAGACGACTTACTTGTGAAGAACGGGGGCTGGTGGAGCGGCATATGGGTCTGGTGGGAACGCACCTGCGGCGGGTGATGCCCGTACGGAATAGTCCGCGGCGGGACCGCGAGTGGGAGGACCTGTTTCAAGAGGGCTGTCTGGGCCTGGCCCGTGCGGCGTCGAGTTACGACGAGTCCAAGGGGGTGCCCTTCGCAGCGTATGCGTTGAAGCGGATTCATTCGGCGGTGAGCCGGGCACTGCCGCGGGTGTTCGCTACGGTGCAAGTGCCGGAGGAGGTGCGCACCAGCGGCGAGCGGGTGGCCAGCGTAGTCTCCCTGGAGGGTGACCCTCCGGTGCGGCGGGTGCAGGGGCGGCATCACCCCTTCAACGGAAACTCCCGCAAGTCCATCGGGGAGCGCATCCGCGAGAAGTACGACGACGCGGTAAGCCGCGCCGTGGAGGAGATCCGTAGGGGCCGTGGAGAACACCGCACAGCGCTGGTGGAGATGCTGGTGCAAGGTCGGTTGCTGGTGCCCAATGAGGATCATCGTCTGGGCTTGCGGGAGATCGTGCGGGAGACGAACTCGACCTATGGGCAGGTGGTGTGGACGGAGAAGCGGTTGACCGGGCTGGTGCGGGCCAGGCTGGCAGTCGATGCCGAGCTGGCGGAGCTGTGTTTTGAGGCGCGGAAGAGACGGGCGGGGATGGGCGCCGTTCTGGACGACGCGGCCCAGGCCCGGATGTCGGCGGCGATGGATGGGCGCTTTCAGCGAATACTGAGTTCGTCGGGCAGTGAACGGCGGGCCTTGCTGCTATTGCGGCTGGTGGAAAGATGCGGACTGAAAATCGAAGAGCTGGCCCACAGATTGCTGGCCCGTTTGAACCCGGAACACAAGGCTGACTTCCTGCGGGAGGCGGGATCAATCGTCGAAGGTCAGCCAGGGACGTAGCTTTTCGACCGTCTTGGGACCGATCCCCGACACTTTCCGGAGGTCGTCGGGGCGTTTGAAGACGGGTTCGCCGGGACCGGCAGTATCCCGATTTGCCTCGCGGAAAGCGACGATGGCCTTGGCCCTGCCGGGGCCGATGCCGGGGAGAACGGTGAGCTCGGCGGCGGGGGCGGTGTTGGGGTTGACCCCGGTGACGATGGCGGAAGCGTTCTGCAAGGCGATAGCGGGGTCGGGAGCGGGAATGCGTTGGGCACGCAACACCAGGGCTAGTGCCAGTGCAACAAGGCAGGCGGCGGTGACCACGGTGGCGGATGCGGCTGATCGAGCGCCGATGAGCCGCCCAGCGGCGGGACCGTCAGGAGCCGGGCTCATGGGGGACGATTTCCCGGCGGAGGTTGATGAGTTCCTGATAAGCCTTCTTGGTGGTGAGATCGGTCTTGATCAAGCCACCGTGGGGCAAGAGGTGTGTGGGAGCGTCGGTCAGATCGCGCCAGGTGATGGTCTCGACGAAGGGACGACTGAGCGCCGTTTCGCTGAACTCACGCAGCCAG
>JAZGDL010000266.1:0-4638 GCA_036477795.1 Phycisphaerae bacterium | reverse complement strand
GTTCCAGCGGAGAATCGCCTCCAAGTTTCCCGGCGGGTGAATGGCCTCCGCTTGGTCATAACAGAGCATCGCTTCTCGCAACCAGCCGTAAGCGGTGTCGGATGGAATCCCGGACTGCAGTTGGGCCTTGCCCCAGCGTTCCAGAATCACGCCGGCATAATAAACGCGTTCGTATTCGCCATGAAGCCGTGTCAGGATATTCTGAACGCTCTTCAATGGAACGTCGCAGCCCCGCCCGAATTGATCCGTGAGAGAAAGGAGCAGTAGAACGAGCCCTTGTTGATTGTCGGGGTCCGCCTGCAGGATGTCACGGCAGATGCTCTCCGCCTCGCGCGGCTCGTTCAGTAGACGATACCGCTCAGCCTTGTCTAGCGCACTGGGGATGGCCTCAGTGGAAATGAACTTGAGCTCGTACATCGCAATACTCCCAACCTCTTGTGTGTGGTCCGCACGGCGGACCCTACCTCTGCATTTAGGTATGCCCCCGAAAGATGCGGAACAGCTTCTTGATCGGGTCGTAATATTCATCCACAACACGTTCTTTCAGAGGGATGATCGCGTTGTCCGTGATTGTAATGCCCTCGGGGCAGACTTTGGTGCAACATTTGGTGATGTTGCAGAATCCGATCCCTTGTGTATCCTTGAGCTCCTGACGCCTGTCCTCCGTGTCGAGCGGATGCATCTCCAGCGCTGCAACGTGCACGAAGAACCTGGGGCCGGCGAATCTATCGTACAGCTTGTGCTCGCGGAGAACGTGGCAAACGTCTTGACAAAGGTAGCACTCGATGCACTTGCGAAATTCCTGCACGCGATCGACGTCGTCCTGGGACATCCGCCACGTGCCATCCTCGGAGTCCGGCTGGCGCGGCTTGAACTTCTTGATCCGCCTCTTGACTTCATAGTTCCACGACACGTCGGTGACGAGATCCTTCACATTGGCGAAGGCCTTCATAGGCTCGACGGTTATTGGTTCTTCCAGGTTCAGCGTGCTGAGCCGCGTCATGCACATCAGTTTCGGCATGCCGTTGACTTCAGCGGAACAGGAACCACACTTGCCGGCCTTGCAGTTCCAGCGGCACGCCAGATCGTGCGCGTGCTCCGCTTGAATCTGATGAATCGCGTCCAGAACGACCATTCCCTCGGATATCTCGGTGTCGTAGTGCTCGAAGGTCCCACCTTCGGCGTCACCCCGCCATATTCTGAACGTCGCAGTCGGCATCACTTCATCTCTTCAATGATCTGTTTGAGCTCCACAGGAAGCTCGGGAATAGCCGTTGGTTCGAGACGCATCGCCCCATCGTCGCCCTTGTGAATCACCATGCGGCACTTGGCCAGGCCGTCGTCTTTGGCGGGGAAGTCCTCGCGAAAGTGAGCTCCGCGGCTCTCGCGCCGCTCGAGGGCGGCGCGCGTGATCGCTTCGGCGACGGTGAGCAAGTGTCGAAGATCCAAGGCGGTGTGCCAACCGGGGTTGTACTCACGGTTGCCGACCACGTGCACTTGGCTCGCTCGCTTATGCAGGCGACTGATCCCATCCAGCGCACTGGCCATGTCCGCCTCAATACGCACGATGCCGACGCGCCGCTGCATCATCTCTTGAAGATCGTGTTGAATACGATACGGGTTGTTAGCATCCTCGCCGCCTTCGCGTTCCAACGGCTCCAGCGCCATACGCGCAGCCCCCTCTATTTGATCATCATGGACATTCAGTCGTTCGTTCTGCTTGGCGAACTCCGCGGCGTGCTCACCGGCCCGTTTGCCGAACACCAGCAGATCGGACAATGAGTTGCCGCCCAACCTGTTCGCCCCATGAACCCCCGCAGCGCACTCTCCAGCGGCAAAGAGGCCCGGGGCGCTTGACATCTGCGTGTCTCCGTCGACACGCACCCCGCCCATCATGTAATGCGTGGTCGGCCCCACCTCCATGGGCTGTTTCGTGATGTCGATGTCGGCCAGTTGCATGAACTGATGGTACATTCCGGGGAGTTTCCGTTTGATGTGCTCAGCCGCGTTGGGAAGCTTATCTTTGATCCAAGCGATGTCGAGAAAGACGCCACCGTGCGGGCTCCCGCGGCCTTGGTTGATCTCACGCACTATACAGCGGGCGACGTGGTCCCGAGTGAGCAACTCCGGCGGCCGACGTGCGTCCCGGTCGCCCTGTGTATACCGCCAGCCCTCTTCTTCGTTGTCGGCCGTCTGCGCTCGATACGGCTCGGGGATGTCGTCGAACATGAAGCGGCGTCCGTCCTTGTTGCGCAGCACGCCACCTTCACCTCGCACGCCCTCGGTCACCAGAATCCCGCGGACGCTGGGCGGCCACACCATACCCGTGGGATGGAATTGGACGAATTCCATGTCGACCAGTTCCGCGCCGGCATGATAGGCCAGCGAATGGCCGTCGCCGGTGTACTCCCAACTGTTACTGGTGATCTGATACGCACGTCCGATGCCGCCGGTAGCGAGCACGACGGCGCCGGCCTTGAACACGAGGAACCTCCCTCTTTCGCGATCGTACACGAAAGCACCGACGACGCGATCGCCGCTCTTGAGTAGGGTGACGACCGTACACTCCATATGGACGGAGATTCCCTGGTGAATGCCGTGGTCCTGGAGCGTGCGAATCATCTCCAGCCCGGTGCGGTCACCGACGTGTGCAAGCCGCGGATGCTTGTGTCCACCGAAGTTACGCTGGAGCGTTCGGCCATCCTGCGTACGATCGAACAGCGCCCCCCAGGCTTCCAGCTCGCGCACGCGCGCCGGCGCCTCCTTTGCATGGAGCTCAGCCATGCGCCAGTTGTTGAGGTACTGCCCACCGCGCATGGTGTCGGCGAAATGCACTTTCCAGTTGTCACGGTCGTCCACAGTTGCAAGCGCGGCGGCGATGCCGCCCTCGGCCATGACGGTATGAGCCTTGCCGAGCAATGACTTGCAAACGATCCCTACGGATACGTCGCCCGCAGAAGCCCCAATGGCTGCCCGTAAACCCGCGCCGCCCGCACCGACTATCAGCACGTCGTATTCGTACGGCTGGTATTGGGTCACCCGATGATTCTCCAATCCGTCCACACGCCCATCGAGCACAGCCGTACGTAAATGTCAGAGAAAGCCACCCCGAACAGGCTCATCCACGCCCAATTCATGTGTCGGCGGTTCAGGCAGCTGACACACCGGTACGCCTGCATACGGCTCGGGGTCTTGGAAAGGATGTCGATGCCTCCGCCGACGAGGTGCCGAAGCGAATGGCAGCCAAACGTGTAGCCGCCGAGCAGGATCACATTGAGCGTCAACACGATAGTGCCGACCCCGATGCCGAAGGTAGTCTCCCCCGTAACAGGATCGTGGAACCAGAGCGCCTTCCACGCGTCGCAGGCTAGGATCGCGATGAACATCACAGCCAAGTAAAGGAAGTAGCGGTGGATGTTCTGCATAATGAGCGGGAAGGAATGCTCGCCACGATAGGAGCTGCGGGGCTCACCAACAGCGCAGGAAGGTGGATCAGCCCAGAAGGCCTTGTAATACGCGCCGCGGTAGTAGTAGCACGTCAGTCGGAACCCGCCCGGCGCCCACAAGATCAGCAGCGCCGGCGACCACGGCATCCAGCCCGGCCACCAACCCGGTTTCGGGCCGAACCAACTGTGTCCCGAGTCGCCGAAAAGCTCCGGCGAGTAAAACGGTGATAGATAAGGCCCTGCCGTGTAGTGCTCGCCCTGAAACGCAGCCCATGTCGAGTAAGCGATAAACACCGACAGCCCAACGAATACGGCAAGTGGCTGCAGCCACCACATGTCGCTACGCGCCGTCGCGCCAAAACGTCGCCTTTCGATAGAAGTGTTCGCTATGGTCATATCCCGGTCCAAACTCCGCCACCCCCGAGCCGCGGGATTCATCCCGCGCGGCCCACAGGATAGCGGTATCAGCCGAGGTTTCAACGCGCCCGTGATAAGGAGCCTCGGTGCGCGGAACGATGAACATCATCAGCGGTTAACGGTGTCGCGCGCGACACCGCAGAACAGCGCCGGTCCCCTATGAGCCTTTGACCTGGTCCCAACTACCCTTCATCTCTCCGTCGGTCAATGCGCACTGGTGGGGGAAATTCAGGCTGCAGTAGTTGAACGGTTTACGAAGCGCTGGGTCCATTAGCTCATGAATGTCGAGTTGCATGGCCTCCCTCGAGTAGGCCGCCAAGTCGAGGATTCCCGTGTCCATTCGGATCGCGTCCTCGGGGCATACCTCGACGCAGTACCCGCAGTAGACGCACACCCCCAGGTCGATGTCGAAGCGGACCGGGTACTTCTCGACGCTGGGGTCGGGGTGCTCCCCGGGCACGATGGTGATGCACTTGGCCGGGCAGACCGTCTCGCAGAGCATGCAGCCCACGCAGCGGGGGGTGCCGTCCTCGCGGACAGTGAGCCGGTGGCGGCTGCGGAACCGCGACATGAGTGGCCTGAGCTCCTCGGGATACTGGATGGTGACAGAGGCGGGAAGGAACTTGAGGCCGCCCAGAACGTGGGCAGTGTGGAGAAAGAGGTTGCGGAAGAAGTGGGTGGTGGTGATCTTGAGGCCGCAGAGGATCTGGGGGATGTAGAGTTTTTCCCAGAAAGTCAGCTCGGGCCTGCGGACAACCTTCACGTGGCAGACCCC
>JAZGDL010000265.1:0-7107 GCA_036477795.1 Phycisphaerae bacterium | reverse complement strand
GCTTTTCTATTTTGTCGTTTGGAGCTATCCTTGTTGTAGCGCCACCCCTTGGGGGGGGCGCCCACCGCGGGTGCTGCCACCCACACGGGGTGGCGCTACAGGCTGGCACCCGTACAGCGTTGATCACGCGATCCGACATAAGTCCATGAGGGATTGACTGTGGCTCGCCGATGACCAGTATAACATACGTACAAGTAAAATGCAACTAACTCGCGGGGCAACTACCCTTCAACGACCAGTGGCCTCGTCAATCAAACCTTGAACCTCGTCCCGCAGCCGAATCAGCTCGTCGGCGCTGTCAAACCACAGATAGCCTTGCGACACCGAGGCCTGGTACGTGCCGGATTGGCGGAGTTCGGCAGGCCATTGGGCTTCCGCTGCCTGCCGATGTTCCCGGCAGCGGTCGAGTCGACCTAGTTGCGCTTCGGCTTGGGCCATTATGAGGTGATTGACGGCGGCCAGGTCACCCGCTTCAATCGCCGCCTGGGCGGGACCGGCGACGCGGTCGAACTGCCCGAGACGCAGGTAGCACAGTGCGGTCAGCCGCTTGACGATCGGATCATCGCCGCCGGCACGGTTGTCGGCGACGGTGAGATCATCAAGAGCGGCATCGAACTCACCCTGTTGCAGTCGAATCCTGGCCCGAATGACGTACGCCCCGACATCCGCGCGGTTCCAATCGATCGCGCGCCGGATGTTGTCCGCACATTCCGGATCACCGCGAAAAAGTTGCAGCGAGGCAAGATTCCGCCACGTCCAAACCGCCCACGGAGCTCGATTTCGATCGGTGACGCTTGCGGCGAGCTGGGTCGATTTCCGAATGCAGTGCTCCGCCTGGTCGAGGTCGTGCACGAACGCATAGAGAGTTCCCAGATTCACCCAGATTTCAAAGCCCTCGGGGTTCACCCGGGCTGCTTCCCGTTCGGCGGCGATGGCTTCAGAGTAGCGCCCCAACTCGCGTAGATATCCGGCGCGCATGTGGTGGGCATAGTAGTCATTCGGATCCAACTCCAATCCTCGCAGGCAAAGCTGATCCGCCTCGTGAAGGAGCGTCCTTTTCTTGACACCGGTCGCGCTCTTTCGCTGTTGGAACTTGAGCCTTGCCAGGCCCACATATATGTGTCCTTGTTTGGGGCCCAGTGCGATTGCCTTGCGATAGGCGTCTTCGGCGGCGTCCCAATGGCCGCGTTCAGTGCGCTCGACGGCGGCGGCCAACAGCCCCTCGATTCTGGCGTTTTTCCAACTCCTGTAACCCGCAACGCCGACGATTATGGCAAGACTCAACGTCACCCCGATACTAACGACTTGGCGGCGGTGTTTGCGGAGGAACTTGCGGGCGCGGTAGGTCGAGCTTGGTGGACTCGCCTTCACTGGCTCGTGCGTGAGGTGGCGGCGGATGTCGGCGGCGAAGTCCGAGGCTGAGGCGTAGCGCCGGGTTCGGTCCTTTTCCAGGGCCCTCATCGTGATCCAGTCCAGATCACCGCGAAGGCAGCGGATGAGCGTCCGCGCGTCGGTGGCCCGATCGCGGGCTGTGGCGGTTGATTGTTCGTCACCTTTCGCAACGACACTGCCGAGTTTCGTACTGGGTTTGTGAGGCTCGACCTCACGGATGATGCGGCGGATCTCGTCGAAAGCGGCGCGGCGCAATGACTTGGGGTCGAAGGGCAGGGCACCGGTCAGAAGCTCGTACAACAGCACGCCCAAGGAATAGATGTCGCTGCGGGTGTCGATGTCCTGGGCGGTCATCTCCGCCTGCTCGGGGCTCATGTACGCGGGAGTACCGATGAGCTGCCCCTGTTCCGTAAACAATGTCTTCTCGGTAAGCGGTTGGCTGATGGCCTTGGCCACTCCGAAGTCGATCACTTTGGGAACGGGCTTACCGTCGATAATCGTTACAAGAATGTTGGACGGTTTGATGTCGCGATGGATGATGCCTTTTTGGTGAGCGTGCTGGACCGCATTACAGACCTGCATGAACAGCTCCAACCGCTCTTCGATGCTCAGCTTGTGCCGGTCACAGTGCTCCGTAATGCGCACCCCGGGGACGTGCTCCATGACGAAGTATGGTCGCCCTTGCTCCGTGGCCCCGGCATCGAACACCTTGGCTACGTTGGGGTGCTCCATCAGAGCCAGGGCTTGTTTCTCAGCGTCGAAGCGGGCGATCACCTGCTTGGAGTCCATGCCCGGCTTGATCACTTTCAGGGCTACGCGCCTCCTGACCGGCTCGGTCTGCTCGGCGAGATAGACGATCCCGAACCCGCCTTCGCCGATCTGCTCGAGAAGTTTGTAAGGGCCGATTCGATCGGGGCGACGTCGACGGACCGCCGGCAGCGTTATCTCAAGCGGTGTCAACTCATCTTTGGATTGCGTGTCGTCGCTCTCGTGTGAAGCCATGATCATGTCATCTTCGGGCATATCATCCTTCCTTAGGCTTCAGTTTTCAAGTGCATCGTCGTGTCGCGACACCGGCGAAATCCAGGGTCTTGCGGCAGGTGCATTCGTGTTCGCATGCGAGCCCCTGGATTCCCGGTAGAATGCTCCCATGGCGTCTACCTACGCCATCCTGGACGCCATCCGCTGCGACGGATTCTGTGTCGGCTGGCAACGGCGGCTTGTCCAGACGGACCTCGTAGAGCCTGGCGATGTCCCGCCGCTCGCCCGACGTAGCCTTGATCAAACGCAGCAGCGTCAGCTCTCGTTTCAGAGCCCGCAGGCGATCCGCTTCGTAACAGAACTTGAACGCCCGAACATCGTGTGTCTTGTGATGGCGGGCCAGCTAGACTTCACCGAATCCGCCGGCTCCCAGGTTGCGCTCCAGCGTCCAACCCGGCCGACCGGGAACCGTCAAGCCCACCGCCGGCCGCCAACCTAGCGTCTCCTCGTCTCCCGGGGCCAGGATGCGCCTGGCCTTCTCAGAACTCGGCGGCGGGTTGAGAGGTGACACACCTTCGACACCGGCTTCGAATACCTCCAGTGGGTCCTCTACTCCCTTGAACAGGTAGCGGCCATGGGCCAGCCATTTGACCGGCGAATCGTCAGGCCCTTTGCCTACGTGCTGGCGGACCGAATCGAAGGCGTGACGGGTCAGGAGAATCTGCCGGGGCTGGGCAACACCCATGACGCGAGCGGCGGTGTCCACCGCCAGCCCGACGAGTTTGGGCCGCCCCGATTCGGTCGTTTCCAACTGCGTCGTTTCGCCCATGTGAATGCCCACGCGGACCTTCACGCTTTCGGCCACGTCCAGTTCAGCCAATCCCTTTACAAACGCAAGGGCGCAGCGAACGGCGTCGGAGGGAAGACCGAAGGTGGCGAAGAACTCATCGCCGGGGTTGACCTCTTCGCTGCCGCCGAAACGCTTGAGGCACTGGCGGAACAGTTTGTCGTGGCGGTCGATGATGGCCGCAGCCTGCGCGTCCCCCAGCCGCTGCTTGAGTTCGGTAGATCCCACCAGGTCGGTGAAGAGAAACGACTTCAGGACGGCTTTGGAATCCGTCATCTCAGCACATCCTTCAGGGAACCGTGCGTAGCCCAACCACGAAGTCTATTCTAACAATGGCACAGGCCGACCGACATAGTCCTCCGTCACGGTTCGATTGACGGGTTGACGCCGGCAGTGACTTTGTCGTTTGGCAGACGCTGGAAGCGTTTTCTCCGCTCCCTCACCCCATACTGCAACCCACAATTCGAACATTGACGCACCAATAGCCGTATTGCCGCCCGATCCGTGACGTCGTTACGGACCGGAGGCGAATCTCAGTGTCCGACAAGCCAATCCTCAATCGATTGGTGACGGAGCAGCAGGGCTGGCAGTCCGCGGCAAAAGTATGCGGGACAGGCTTTCCAGCCTGTCGAATCAGCCTGAGTGACTGAAAAGACCGACTGGAGCGGTTTCGGCAATCGTGTAGCGAGCCGCGGACTTCAGTCCGCGCGGATTTCCCTGTTCCGACGGGTCGCCCGTACAGCAGAACCGCTACTCAATGATCGAATCGGCCTTGACGAGGTCTCGGTCGCATGGGTAGGCTTTAGCAACGGGCTGACGCTGTTTGACAAATGCCGGAACGGCGGGAGAGATTTGCTGGGTGCCCTATTCCCGGCGCGCCGGCAGTGGGGCACCTTCGAGGCCGTGCGCTTCTTGCGTATTTCCCGGCCCCGTCTCTTTGGGCACGAGAGCATCTGAAGTCGCATGTGGCAGGAGCTTAACAATGCCCGAGACAGCCGTCGGATTGACCACCACCAACGCTCCGTTCATCGAAGGGGCCCGGGCCAAGGGCGAACTCTACATCGGCCAACCCTACGAGCTGTACAGCGAGGAGAACCAGCAGACCTGGCGTGACCTCTACGCCCGTATTCTGCCTCGCTGGCGGAAGTACGCCCACCGCAGATTCCTCGAAGGCATTGACAAGTTAGCAATGGACCCGGATGGAGTCCCGCGTCTTGAGGATATCAACCGGTTCCTGGAGCCGCTCACTGGTTTCTCCGCCAGGGCCGTCAGCGGCTACGTGCCGGCGTACGTTTTCTTTGACTGCCTTCGGGGCCGGGCCTTCCCCACCACCATCACCATACGCGAGAGGGAGAAGCTGGACTACCTCCCCGAACCGGACATCTTCCACGACGTCGCCGGGCACGTTCCCATGCACACCGACCGCCGATTCGCCGACGTGCTGGTCCGTTTCGGTGAAGTGGCCCGCACCGCCGCACAGATGGTCGCCGACCTGGCTGACGAGCGGGAGCGCGTCCGCCGCGTGGACAGCGTGCTCAAGGCCATGGCCCGCTTCTTCTGGTTCACCATTGAGTTCGGTCTGATGCGTGACGGCGCTAACCTCTGCGTCTACGGCAGCGGCCTGCTCAGCTCCTTCGGTGAAATCGCCCACTGCATCGAATCGCCCGAGGTGCAGCGCTATCCGTTCCAATTGGATTGGGTGGTCAACCAGTACTTCGAGATCGACCATTACCAGCCGCTGCTGTTTATCGTAAACTCCTTCGATCACCTGTTCGATGAGGTGGACGAGCTCGAGCGCTGGATGCTCGACGGCCGGCTCAACAACGTCAGCCCGGGCCAACCGGTTGCCAACGAAGAGGATCTAAGATCGTTCCTGGATGCGGGGGCGGTCACATAGGAGCACCGCCGTATCATGCTACACCGACATACCCTCGGTCGCATTCCCGCCAAGCCGCACACCGCCCTCTACGACGAGCAAGGCAAGCTGCTCATGGAGCAATGCCTGACTCGCGAGGGCTTCGACGGACCGTTTTCCATCCTCTACTACCGCACGCCGCCGACCGACGAATTCGTAGCCGACGATCTCGCTTTGCCGGGGTTCGCTCCGGTTGAGACCATCGCCGAACAACCGCTGTACCGGCGGCACATACGCTCGCAGGAGCTTGAACCGGGCGGTGACTTTCTGACAGGTCGGCGAACGTTGTTCGTTAACGACGACGTCCACATCGGGGTGGCCAAACCTACCGAGCCGGCCGCCAGGTTTTTTTCCAACGGCGACGGCGACGAACTGTACTTCGTGACGTCCGGCGGCGGCTACCTCGAGAGTGTTTTCGGTATTCTACCGTTCCGCCGGCACGACTATCTTCTCATTCCCAAGTCCACGCCCTACCGCATCCATCTGGACAACCACAGCGGTACGCTGTTGGTCTTTGAAGGTCGCCCGCACCTGGGCATCCCCGGCCAGTATCGTAACAAGTACGGACAGCTCACCGACTATGCCCCGTATTCACACCGTGACTTCCGGCTACCGATGGAGCTGTTGGCGTTCGACCGGGACAAGCACGGCCAAGCGCCGTACGAGCTGATCGTCAAGATGTCCGATCGGATCACCGTTCACCGCTATCAGCACTTCCCGCTGGACGTGGTGGGATGGGATGGGTGCGTGTATCCGCTGGCCTTCAACATTCATGACTTCCAGCCCATCATAGGGATGGTGCATCAGCCGCCGACGATCCACACCACCTTCGCAGGAAAGGCTTTCGTGGTCTGCTCATTCGTGCCTCGCACGGTGGACTTCCACGAGAAGTCCATTCCATGTCCCTACGGTCACGCCAGTGTGGACATGGACGAGATCATGTACTACGTCGATGGAAACTTCACCTCGCGCCGCGGCATCGAGCCGGAGTCGATAAGCTTGCATCCCCAGGGCGTGCCTCACGGCCCGCATCCCGGAACCTACGAGGAATCGATCGGCACTACACGCACGGAAGAGTTGGCGGTGATGTGTGACACCTACAAACCGCTCCGGCTGACGGCTGCCGCCGACCGTTTGGAGGACAAGGGCTACCACACCAGTTGGGTGGATCGTGAGGGACGGTCGAGCTGGGAAGACAGGTAGCGAACTCTTGGAGCTAGACGAATCCAGGATGAAACGTTCGCTGTGAAATCAGAGACGCGACCGTAAGGGAGCGGGTTCTTGCTCTGGACAACGGAGACCGCTTCCTGACGGGCGCGGCTCGGATCGTGCGGCAACTAAACAGAACCCGTATCGGACCCTCTCAGTCGCTCGCGTCCCCGTGGTCGCGCGGCAGTTCATCGATCTTCGCGGCGAGGATAAAGTCGCTCTCTGTGAGCCCGTTGATCTTGTGCGTCCAGATACTGACGTCGACTTTGCCCCACGCCAGGTAGATGTCGGGATGGTGGCCTTGCGTTTCGGCGACCTCCCCGACTTTGTTGACGAAGGACAACGCAGTGACGAAATCGGGGAATGCGTACTGCCTTTTCAGGTGGTGTTCGTCAACGACCTGCCAGCCGGCGATCTGGTGCAACAGCGGCGTGATCTGATCGCCCTTCAGCGCGGGGACGCCGCCCCGGCAAGGCACACATGTCTTGGAACTTAATTCTGACATCGGACTGCTCCAAACCTGAGCCCTCAGTTGTGGGACCGGCTTTCCAGCCGGTCAAATGGCAGGCTACAAAGCCTTTCCCACAACGCTTAACACCATCAAACGACAGGCTCGAAAGCCTGTCCCACAACCACTTCCGTTACAGATTCCCCCGGCGGGCCTGTTCGTGTTCCAGCGAGACGAACAGGGCCTTGAAGTTCCCCACGCCGAAGCCGCGGGAACCATGCCGCTCGATCACCTCGAAGAACAGCGTCGGCCGGT
>JAZGDL010000264.1:0-5853 GCA_036477795.1 Phycisphaerae bacterium | reverse complement strand
GTCGAAGAAGCGACAAACCGATGAGTGACAAACAGAGACGCGCCCGTAAGGAAGCGGGCATTGTGAACGGGTGAGGAAAAGATCCCGCTCCCTTACGGTCGCGTCTCGGAAACGGGTCGCGGTTCGGGGATCACGCTCCCTTACGGTCGCGTCTCGGAAACGGGTCGCGGTTCGGAAACAGGTCGTGGTTCGGAAACGGGTCGCGGTTCGGGGATCACGCTTCCTTACGGTCGCGTCTCGGTACGCAGTTGGTTGGTAGAGAGTGACAGAATGGATGGATCGTGGCCGATTGGCTATCTGATCACGTTTACCACGTACGGGACGTGGTTGCACGGTGATGCGCGCGGGTCGGTCGATCCAGCCCACAACATTCCCGGCACTCCCCTGATCGACGATGATTCGCACCGGCGCGATTTGGATCATCGTCGCTTCAAGCACCCCTGCATCACCCTGGATACGAAACGTCGTGCGGTTGTCCGTGACACGATCATTGAAGTAACGGAGTACCGGGATTGGACGCTACACGCGTTGAATGTGCGGACGAACCACGTTCACATCGTTGTGGGTGCCGACGAGACACCAGAACGCGTCATGAACACCATGAAGTCATGGGCGACTCGGCGGATGCGAGAGAAGGGCGTACTTGATGCGGGAAGCAAGGCATGGACCCGCCACGGCAGTACTCGGTACCTATGGAAACCAGGACAATTGGAGGCCGCATGTCGATACGTGTGCGAGGCGCAGGGCGTTGACCTGGAGGGGAGCGAGTAGGGCGCTGCCCTACCGTCGTGGTTCGGAAACGGGTCGTGGTTCGGAAACGGGTCGTGGTTCGGAGACGGGTCGTGGTTCGGAGACGGGTCGTGGTTCGGAGACGGGTGGCGGTTCGAGGATCACGCTCCCTTACGGTCGCGTCTCGGAGCGGACGACGAAACCCGCATCGTCGAAGAAGTGACAAACAGAGACGCGCCCGTAAGGAAGCGGGCGTTGTGAACGGGCGAAGAAAATGTCCCGCTCCCTTACGGTCGCGTCTCGGAAAGAAGCTGAGGAAATCGTCGTGATGCCGGTGTATACTTACTACTAGTGAACGGAGCCGCTGATGAAGATTTCTTACGATGCCGAAGTGGATGCCCTCAGCATCATCTTTCGCGAAACCACCGTCACCACTAAAGAGATCGCCGAGGGCATCGCAGCCGATTACGATAGCCAGGGCCGACTTGCGGGCATCGAGATTCTCGACGCCACCAAACGCTTCGGCGATCCCGATATCTTGCGGCAGGTTGTGCTCGAGGGCATCGGTCTGGGCGCTCGCACCTGACCCCATGGTCCAAATCGTGGGTCATCCGATCCGCGACCGACCCGGCCGCCATGCTGAATTACCGGTACGAGCACGGCACGATGGTGGGTGACAAATGGCTGTGCGTTGTGATAAAATACACTGATGCCGACGCCTTTGTCTTGACGGCCTACTTGACCGATAGACCCAAGAAGGGGGACGTAGTATGGCCCAGAGAGTGAAAATCTGGTTCGACGCCGAGGGCGATTTCCTGGAGGTGACCTTCTCGGACAAGCCCGGCTATATGCGCGAAACGGACCACGAAGCCGTGATGGAGCGCGTCGACGAGGACGGCAACATCCTGGGTTTCTCCGTTATGCAGGTGACGGAGTTCCGCAAGCAAAACCCCCTCACCGCCCACTTGGCATGATTTCGCTTGTCCTCAGCGGCCCCCCACGACCGCATGATCTCGCCGCTCGAGCATATGCCCTCGTTATACAAGCAGTATGACGCGTCCCGGACGCGGACCGACAAGACGCCCATCCAGCGACAGATCGACGCCAGCGACCGACGCATCGGCCAGCTCGGATTGGCGGCGCGGAGTTGCGCAGGGTGGCTCAGCGTTTTTTTCTCTCGAAGTGGACGAAGTCGATCAGGAAGGTGGCTCCCAGACAGACGGCCCGGAACCATAGGTCCAACTCCCCGTCGAACTGAACTCCGAAGTTGTCCGCTTTGGTGAAAGACTCCTTTAGTAGGCCGCTCCATTTCTTGGTGATCCTGCCCGACTCCCGGCCGTCTACCATGATGCGAAACGTCCAAGGCCTGAAGACCGGCCCGTGCAGTTGGGCCACGGTGTGGCCGTTATCATCCTGCAAGTCGTATCGCCGCGACAGCCAGGCCCATCGCCGTTGCACGGCCCCGAGCTTGCGGCCGTCACCATCAAACACCTCTGCATAAGGGAAGAACCACCGCCAGGGACGGCGTACCACCAGAGCAGTGGCCCCGCTGTTGTCCTTGACCTCGATGGTGAAGGGCCTCCGCCCGCCGAGAAAGTGACGGCTGAGGAAACTGGTGCCAACCTCACCGGCAAAGAAGAGCGACTCATGGCCTGCGGTCGAAACCTCATAGCGGTTTTTGGTCTCCCAGCCGGTGAGTATTTCGCCCCACTCCTTCTTCTGTCTAACGCTGATTGCGTTCCCGTCGGCCAGGTCTGCAAGGCTACTATGCATGGTCAACCTCCAAGACAATCGTGTTCATTTGTCTCGCCAGATGGGGAGCCGTCGAGATGGTACAACTACGTTTCCCACAGGTCCAACCGGGGCCTCGGTCCCCTGAATGGCCCTTTGGCGGATTCTCGGGACTTTTCAAATCCGCTTCAGATACCGCGCATGAATTGCCGTAGATAAGTGAAAGGCAGGAGATTCCCAGTATAAACGTCGCTGGGCGCGGTGACCGCCAAATCCCTGCCATGTCCGAGACCCTTCTATAGAAAAGCACGCGCGTGCCGGCGTTTGTATCAACGAATGGCCCCTTTTTTAACACATGGAGGTAAACCATGACAAATCCAGCCGCAACTTCACAGAAAACAGGAGGCGAGAGGCGCTTTGCAACCGAGTGCGGCACATGCGTCCCTTTTGATTCGATTCAGGAACCCGGCGCATACATCTGTAATTGGAGCGGTCACTTGCTGCGCATTCCGGAGGACGGCGTTGCCCCGGGCCGTAGCCCCTTGATCAACATCGTGGGCCCCGAGGCGCTGTTCTGCACCAAGATCTGCGAAAACCCCTTTGTGACTATCACGAAGGCGCGCCTTCTGGCGTCGAATTTCGATCTTCCGGTCAACTTCTAGCTGGTCAGTAGTATTTGTTCCCTCGGCCGGTCGATTGTCGACCGGCCGGAGCCGGCGCACGCGTGCAACCTGCGGGCGGCGTGACACCACGCCGCCTGTTTGTTTACCGGGCATGGGATATGACGGGCGCGTCAACGTTCGAATGGTGGGTTGGAGTATGGGATGAGGGAGCGGAGATTACGCTTCCGGCGTCTGCCAAACGACAAAGTCACTGCGAAACCCACGGATCTGCCTGTGCGTGCTCGCACGCAGACATGTTCGAATCCGTGGGCTTGCAATCGAACTGTGACGTAGCATGAGAGGCGGCGCGGGCCCCGTCGTGCCGCGCGGCTGGATCATGGTTTGGGATGAGGCGTGAAGGGCCGTTCTGTTTTGGGCGGCATGCTCAGGCCGCAGTGCGGACAGCGGACGTGCTCTTTGACGGTGCGCCAGACCCCGCGCCGAAAGCTCACTTCCGATAGCCGTTCGCGGCTACGGTCCAGTCGCTCGATGCGAATGACAGCGGGCTTGTCGCCGTGGGTGGGGCAGAGGTAGGTCACGGCGATATCCGCCCGCCGGCCGCACTGCGGACAAGCCATACGCTGGCAACTGCCCTTAGCCTGGAAGGCGTGGCCGTCGGGGCAGCGCCACGAGACGATCGAGTCGGTCACTCGCCGCTGCAATGCGGGCATGATTCGTTCGCGTGGACGGACCATCCACCAGGTCACGACTACGATCAGCGCAACGGCCACCGCACCGTAAAAGCTGTAGAGAGCCGTCTGCCGGCGCCGTATTTCCGTTCGTAGTGCCGATTCCATCCGTGTGCTGGTTGTCGCTGGGGCGAGATTCCTACCTCGCCCCCCTCGTCGCAGGATTTCCATCCTATCCAAGATCAATCCGGAACGCTGATGGATCCAGTCCACCAGAACAAGCGATCCGGAGCAAACGAGTAATGGGGCAGCGCATAATCATTGCATAAGGGGCAGCCGCCCGAGGCGCACTGTCCGTAAAAGTTCGTGATGCGATCCTCCATCAACTCCACGGTTCGGACCTGCTTGACCGAACCGCCGACGGTCAGCACATTGATGTGACCGAAGTGTCGACCGGTGAGCCAGGAGTCACGCAGGCCTGCGACGGCTGGATGATAAGCGTCGTCCCACGGTAGCCAGCCATTGTTGCGCTTGACCCGGCGGTCGACCAACAGGTCCGGGCCCATGTCCGCCAGCAGGATGGTCTCCAGCGGAACGGCGGGACCATGCCGGTCCAGGTTCTGCAACCCGGCGGCTCGAATAATGTCGTTCATACCGTAGCTGGATGCGTTGGCGGGGTCCGGATGCCGGATCAACCCGTCGCGGGGGTCGATCACCGGCGAGGCGGGATCGGCGGGACATCCCAGGACTGACGGATGGCCGAGGTAACGCGGAACGAGACGTCCGTACCAAGCCGCACCATGTGGGTCAGCCGGCTTGCCAACCGCCGGCGCCACGACGTCGGGCAGCCAGCCGCGGTGGTCCAACCGGTAGCTGTGCAAGGCCATGTTGATTTCCTGCAGGTTGTGCATGCACACCGTCGATGAGGCCTGGCGCATGGAGCGGCGGACCGAGGGGATGAGCAGCACCAGCAACAAACCCATGACGGTGATCACCGCGAGCAACTCGACCAGGGCTATCCCGCGCCAGGTACCGGCATGGGCCGGGTGGCGCGGCATTGCCCAACGTGGGTGACCGATGGTAGGTGCGAGAAAGGATTCTCGCCCCAGCAATTGGTGGTGCATCGCGCGCATGTTTAGGGAAGTCTAGCGGTGGTTGTTTGCCGTCGCAACGATTATGAGTTATCAGTTGTCAGCTATCAGTCTTGGGCGAATGACAACGGATAACGGATAGGTGACAACTCTGAGGCGGGGTATGGAACAAACCTTACGTAGCCGGATCAGCAACGAGCTTCTGCCTTTCGTGAAGCAGCCCAGCCAGTACATCGGCGGGGAAATCAATCAGTTGGTCAGCCCCGGCGACTGGGCCTGTGCCCGGGTGCGCGTGGTGATCGGCTTTCCCGATACCTATACGATCGGAATGAGTCACCTGGGCTGCCAGATTCTGTACTGGCTGTGCAACCACACGCCCGATGTTTGTGCCGAGCGCGTGTACTGCCCGTGGATGGACGCCGAAGAAATCATGCGGGCCAAGAACATCGGCCTGTTCACGTGGGACACGCGACGCCCGGTAGGGGACGCGGACATCTTTGCGATCTCCCTGCAATACGAGATGGCTTTCAGCAACTTGCTGACACTGCTGGATCTGGCGGGGATTCCTCTGCGCAGCGCCCAGCGCGACGATTCGCATCCGCTGATAATCGTTGGCGGCCCGCAGGCTGACAACCCCGAACCGGTGGCCGACTTCGTCGACTTGGTCGTACTTGGTGACGGCGAGGAGTCGATGAAGGCGATTCTGAAGCACTACAAGATGCTTACCGCCGACGGCGTGCGGCGGCGGGATATGATCCGTCATTTCGCCGAAAGCTTCGAGTGGATTTATGCGCCGTCTTTGTATGACGTCACCTATCATGACAGCGGCACGGTGCGGTCGGTCACGCCGAAGAGCGACCGCATCCCCGACAGGATCGAGCGGTGCCAGACCCCCGACTTTGAAAACGCGCCGTTTCCCACCAAGCCGCTGGTCCCCTTCACCGGCGTGGTGCACGATCGCATGGCTATTGAGATTATGCGCGGCTGTCCGCAGCGCTGCCGGTTTTGTCA
>JAZGDL010000263.1:0-13060 GCA_036477795.1 Phycisphaerae bacterium | reverse complement strand
GAACGGGTGTTGGAGTTACCGTGGGCGGCGTCCCGCCTCGGCGGAACTTGCCCACGGCTACTGTAGGTCAGCCTTTCAGGCTGTATCAGCGTGCGGCGCTGAAGCCGCCGGAAGTGTCACGCACCCGGGATCGTGCCGCACGGCGAGCCCTACTGGCGGAGACGCCCGAGTTGCCTTAGAATAACACGGTTGTTCTTGAAATGCGGTCTTTGTCAAAGTGGGAGAATACAATGAATCGAATCAGAAGGTTGGGATGTTTGGCGCTATGTCTGGTGTTGGCTGGGTGCGATTTCTTCTTTATTCCTCGCACGCAAACGGTTGATCTTTCGCAGTTCACGCGGTTCACGTTGTTGCAGAGCGGGGCGCTGGGCTTCTGCCCGGTGGAGGGCGCGGTTTTCAGCGCTGACATTGTCGTCGATGCGTCCGGTCAATTGGTGTTCAACGCCAGCGTGTTGGCTGAAGGAGTAGCGGGTGTGGACCAATGTGTGGCCGACACCGACCTTTCGGCACCGTGTCGCGTGGAGACGCCGTTGCCACAGCGCATTCTCAGCGAGGACGAAGTTCAGTCGGTCATGGACGTGTTTTCCAGTGTGCAACTGTCCGCGCAGGATCCGCTGTGCGCCGCCACCATCTTTGAGCCGTGCCTGGTGAGGCGGTTCGCTTGGGGTTCCTTCAGTGTAAGCGACCTGTCGTGTGCGGACCCGCAGTTGAGTTCGGAGCCCATCCTCGATCTGTTGGAGCAGCTACGAGCCGGCTCCGAGGTCCCGCCAGAGTAACGAGGCTACGGTGCGAACCCGGCCAAGACGTCGTGCAGCACAAGAAAACCGTTGGCTCATCGTGCGCCGTACAACCGCTTCGACGGGATGATATAATCGTTGATGACCGGAGGAATGGTATGACCAACGAGTTCACCGGCGTGTTTGAAAAGGACGACGACTGGTATATCGGGTATTGCCCGGAAGTTCCCGGGGCCAATGGGCAGGGCAAGACGCTCGATGAGTGTCGCCAGAGCCTGGTCCAAGCGATCAAGCTTATTCTGGAGGATCGCCGCCAGGCCGGGTTGGCCAGTGTCCCTCCCGACGCGCTAACCGAGACGGTGACGGTTCGGTGAAGCGCGCGGCACTGCTGCGACACCTACGCCGAAACGGATGTGTCCTGAAACGAGACGGTGCCCGGCATTCGTTGTGGATGAATACCCTCAACGGCGCCATCGCCACCGTACCACGACACAATGAGGTCCCGGATCGATTGGCGGGGGTCATCTGCAGACAATTGAGCATACCACCACCTTGACCACCACGGTACGGAGGCGAGACGGCTGGGTGGCCCATCTCTTGGGGGCGTGTCGATTTACGCCGTAGCGCCACCCCTTGTGGGTGGCGCCCTCCTATGGGGGGTGTGTGCGCCGTACATTGGATGTTCCGGCATGGGGTGGAGTGCGGGGGGCGACGTTGACAGGAACCTTGCAAGACGCCTATAACTCCGCAGCATGCTATGCCGTGAACCCAGCCCAGGCAGGAGACCGAAGTTATGAAAATGAAGCGCAAGTGCGCAGTCACTTGTTTCGTTTCACTCGCTTGTGCGTTGACGGTTGTGTCGCTGCTGGCGGCGTTGGCGGGCTGCCCCGGCACGGGTGGTCCGGTCCGCCCGCCCAACGGCAACGGCGACGGCGACGTACCGGAATTCGGCATCCTGAACTTCCGCAGCAATATCTCGTTCTCCGACGACGTGATCCTCACCGTCCTCTATTCGGTCCCCGATACGACACAGACCGTGGTTGGATTCCTTCAATTGCTCAACGTGCCCGCCGACCAGGGGGGAACTCCAAGTGGAGTTGAGGAGATCGTGGCCACCGGTCTGCCGGCGGGTCAGGATCAATCGTTCCCGTTGGATACCTCAGTCCTGCGGCCGGGGTTCTATCAGATCGGGGTGCGTGCCGACAACGACACTTTCCTGAGCACCGGGACCATGGAGATACAAGGGCCTCCCTCGCCGCTCTTCCTGAGTCCGGCATCGGATGTCACGGCAGAGGTGGGCCAGACGGTGGAAATTGTGGCGGACGTCGGTGATCCGCAGGGAATAGCACATTGGCGGCTGTTCTATCAGGACGCCGAAGATCAGCAGATCCAACAGAGTGAAGCGCCGGGCGGACAGCTCTTGGGCGTTCGCATCGCCGAGGGCACGGGGAACACCGTCGATGAGCGGTGGGACACGCGAAACATTGCGACCGGGACCTACCGATTCGGTCTCTCAGCCACCGACGTCGGGTTGACCGTTTCGGGAGCGTTGCTGGCGGGACGGGCGGACGCAATCGTCACCGCCTACAGCAACGCGACCGTCACGCTGACGCCCCCACCGGAGGCGGGCCAACAGCCGGTGCTCGATATTCTCACGGGCAGCCTGACCGTCTTCGGCGGGGAAACGGTCGAGATTCAGTTCGCGGCCCAAACGTTTGAAGGCGATGAGTTCGTGGTCACCTTCTTTTCAATCTTCAATGACGTGCAGACCACGATCGCGACCATCTTCGACCCGGAGATCACGTCGTTCACGTTCAATACCACGGGCCTGGTGAGCGGAATCTATCAGATCGGCGGCACGATCTTCGACGGCTTCAATGACCCGGTGGAGATTCCCACGGTGGATCGTCTTCAGATAAACGTGGTGCAGGCTGAAGATGCCGCCATCACCGTGAGTCAGCCCGGTGAAAGCATACGCGTTGCCCAGGGCGACAGCGTGGAGATTGAATGGACCACCAATGTGCCCGCGGGCAAGGGCACCATCGACGTGTTCGCCAGAAAGTTTTCCGCGACGGAGGATTTGGGTGTGGTGGGGACGGAGGTGAACATCCTCCTTGGAGCTTCGACGTCGGTCACCTCCGCCACGTGGACGACGACCAACGAGACCGGCCTTCACGTGGTGGTTGTGGAGTTGATCGTGACCGATCCGCCCCTGGCCGCTTCGAAGATCGCCGCGGCGCCGGGCACGGTGCGGGTGTCGCTGACCGCCCCGCAGTTCTGGCTCGGCCAGATCGGCCAGGGAATCGCCTCCACACGCCAGGGGGAAATCTACCAAGGCGTGAACTTCCAGGACAACGCCGGCACGTTTCTCAACGCCGTGGGCGATTACGACAACGACGGTCACGACGATTTCATGATCGGAGCCCGTTTCGGCAAGCCGTTTTTCCTCAACCCCTCGGGCATCGGCATCGGCGAGGCCTACATCATATTCGGTGACAACCCGCGCAACGAAACGCACAATCTCAACACCGTGGGAACGGCCCTATTGCGCGGAGTGGTCGCACCAGGGATCCGTCCTCGCGACGAGCCCGACGCCCAGGAGGAGACCGATGGGATGGGTGCCGTACGCCCCATCCCCGATCAGGACGGCGACGGAATTCCGGAGCTCATGTTCGGATTTCCCTTCGTCGATTCGCGCGGGCACAC
Organism: Phycisphaerae bacterium; assembly: GCA_036477795.1. Taxonomy (GTDB): domain Bacteria; phylum Planctomycetota; class Phycisphaerae; order UBA1845; family UBA1845; genus JAZGDL01. The sequence goes on along the minus strand of JAZGDL010000263.1, from coordinate 9,617 downwards.
GCAACCGCTTGTCGTTCGCAAGGAACCGGACGTATTCAACTCGCTGGAGAAAGCCAGGCAGTTTCTTCGGGGTGGGGTAGTGATCGTCAGCAGCCAGAATCCCCTTCTGTCGAATCCCCCTCCTGCGGAGCAGCTTCCGCCCAGTGCCGATGCCCCCCTGGAGGAGAAGGCGGTGATTTTCCTCGATCTCGTGGGTCAGAACTTCCGGCGGGCGGTGGCGAGTGTGACACGGGAATGTCCAGTGGGAGATCCGTGCGACAACTGCGAAACGTGCGGGGACGGCGGCGCCATCGGACCCAGCTTGTTCATCGACGAGCTCGCCCTTATTACCGGAGTGTGCAGTCTTGGCAACAGAGACGGGTGTTTCGAAACGTATGTCGGGCCTTGGGACGGGTTCAATCGTGCGCTGGCGGACGGGTTCCCGGCGGGCGCCAAGATATTTGCGGACCCTGGGGGGCCGACGGACGGGAATTGCGCGTGTTTTGCCGTGGCCAACCATCGGGTCACGCTCCCTCAGGATTCGACCCTGCGCGCCAGGGCGCTGAAGATGATAACAGGAGGGGCGGTCGATCCGACGTCCGTTGAGAATGACACTGACACGACGTCTGGAAGCGGATTCTATGCGCTGCGCTACTGCAACTTTCTTGGGGCGATCGCGCAGAACGAGCCACGGGCTCCCTTCGGGGCACGCATCATCGGGCGCGGGAGTGGAACGGAGGATATGGAGTCGATGACGGGTGACAAGTTTGGGGCGGCCATCTCGGTCAGCGGCGGGTTCCTGTTGGTCAGTTCGCCGAACCGCACGCCCGTCGACGACGAGGTGACCGGGGCTAGTGGTTCGAGTGTCCTGAACGACAACGGCTTGGTCTATCTGTTCAACATCAACAACCTCTGGGTCGACTGGAGGGATACGGTCGACGGCAGTGACCCGGCCCAGGTCATCGTGGGTGCGTGTCAAGGCGAGAAGTTCATCGCTTTGAATCCGGACGACGGGGCCCCGACGGCCCCGCAGATGCCCTATCAGTACCAGATCGATTCGCTCCACCAAGTTGGGCGGCGGATCGATCTACTGGAGCGCTTCCCGAGTCCATTCCTGGTGTTGGGTGAACCAGGACAAAAGATTGAGATCGTCGAAGGTGTTCCCGATTTCAATCTCGACAACAGAGAGGATTTTGTGATCGGGGCCCCGCTCGGGAACAATAAGGACGGTGTGGTGTACATTGCCTACCGGCGCGATCCGGACATCGAGGGTGACTATCTCCTGTCCAAACTGTCCCTTGATTCGCTCGACGACGAGCGGCTGGCCGGTTCACGGTTCAACGGGCGAGCGGGCGAACAGGAAGGGTTTGGGGAAGTCATTGCACGGAGCCTCTCGGTGATCAACAGTGATGGCAGCGTCAGCAACGCGACGGTGGACTTCAACGGTGATGGTCACGATGATATCATCCTCGGGAATCCCAACGCCGAGGGCGGGAAAGGTGAGATCATCGTCATCTTCGCGACGGACGACTTGATCACACCGGCTAATGGACGGGGCATTGAGACCTTGTTGACGCTCAGCGACTCGGACGGCGATCCTCTGGCGGCGGTGCGTATCATCGGGCGGATGGGGTGTGAGGGGGGCGAGACGCGACCTTGTGGCGATCAGTTCGGTTTCAACGTGGCCGTTGTGGGCGACTTCAACGGTGACGGTGTCAACGACCTGCTGGTGGCCGCCCCCGGCGCTTCGCCGGCCTTTGACGATGACGACGATCCGAGCACCGCACTTGAGCCCGGGATCGACGTGGTGAACCTGCTCGATCCGGAAAGCCCGTTCGGGGACGGAGCCGCCGACACCATCCCTGGGGCTACGGACAATCTGCTCACCGACGCGGGCGAGGTTTATCTCATTCTGGGGACTAGCGGGACCACCAACAACCTCAGGGACATCGCACGGGCGCGTGTAGATGCAGGTGAGGACCCCACGATCCGCATCGAGGAATTGGGCTCCAGCGCTCTGCGCGGGGTTGTCTTCGTCGGTCGGAGTTCGGACGATGAACTTGGTGGTGGGATCGAAGAGAAGAAAAAAAAGCGGTCCTTCGGCATAGGCCCCGCCGGTGACGTGGACGGTGACGGCCGGGCGGACATCCTGATCGGCTCCATCCGGGCTGACCCCGAAGGCCGTACCGACGCCGGTGAAGCTTATCTCATCTACGGATTCAACTTCTAGTGTAGTGTCTCACGCAGATGGCGTATTATCCGAGACCCGACCGTAAGGGAGGGTGCAAACGCTACGCCCCGACAGCCCGCTCCCTCACGGTCGCGGCTCGGATTACGGAAGAATGCGGCGGGGACGTGCATCGAATGGCTGAGCGGCTGCGCCGTGCTCAGGCGGAAAACGCCCACCACGTAATCCAGCGAGTTGATCGGTGCGGTGGGCCCGAAGGGTTGCCACCGGAGGCGGGGCCCAAAAGGGGATAGGCGCCCTCCAATGCCGACGCGCGAGAATCCGCCTTCGGCGGACTCGCACCAGGATACCCCGCGCTGGCGCTTGGGGATCTGATTACTGCCCGGCGCTGGCGCTTGGGGCTCGGATTGCTCCAACTGTCTGTTTACATCCGCAACCGGTCGCTATAATAGGCGTGTGTATGGTTCTTCGCGAATGACATTCTGCGCGGTCGGCATGTGGTCGGTTTTCGGGACTCTTATATTCGTATTGGTGTCGGCCTCGCCCGTGGCGAGTGCCGGCAACCGCTGCAATGCGCTAACTCCCGGATGCGCTTGGACGCCCGCGCCGTATACGGCGGGCAACGCACCCGACACACTAACACTATCGCCTCCGCCGGTCGGTGCAGGGTCGTTCAGGCCCGGGCATTTCTCGTTGGCGTCGGTGGTTGTCGCGGTCCGGCATTGCCGTTTGATGCGGCGGTGGCGTCCGGGCGGCTTGTACGGCCCGTAGCGCTGCACCTCAATTCTCACCACGCGTTGGCGCCGCCCACAAGGGGTGGCGCTACACATGATCGGTTCAAAAGGTTTTAGGTTTACGGAATCCGGGTCTCCTCATGGGCGTCCAGCAAGTCATCGCCAAATCTGTCGAAAAGGTATTCGGTTCGCGCAACGCGCGTCTTCTGAAGAAGCTCGCCCGCGTGGCCGACGCGGCGGAAACGCATGAAGATGCCGTCCGGCCTTTGACCGACGAAGAGCTGCGGGCCAAGACGGAAGAGTTCAAGGAACGTCTGGAAAAGGGCGACAGTTCTGAGGACATCCTGCCCGAAGTCTTTGCCGTGCTGCGTGAGGCTTCGACCCGAGCACAGCGCCACCACCACTTCCACTGCCAACTGGTCGGCGGCAAGGTGCTATACGACGGCGCCGTCGCGGAAATGAAGACGGGCGAAGGCAAGACCATCGTCTGTCATCTCTCCGCCTACACGCGGGTCCTGCGCGGGCAGAAAGTGCACGTCGTTACGGTCAACGATTACCTGGTGAAGCGCGACGCCGAATTCGCCAAGCCCATCTTTGAGATGCTGGGCATCAGCGTCGGTTACATACAGGCGCAGATGGACCCCGGCGGCCACGAGGGCGTCCGCCACAAAGCCTACGCCTGCAACATCACCTACGGCACCGCCAGCGAGTTCGGCTTCGACTATTTGCGCGACAACATGAAGGTGCGGCTTCGCGATCAGGTGCAGGGCCGGCTCGATTTCGTCATCATCGACGAGGTTGATTCGGTGTTGATCGACGAAGCCCGAACCCCGTTGATCATTTCCGGCCCCACTCACGACGACGTAAACCGGTACAAGTGGGCTGATAACCTGGCCCGCTATCTCGTTCGCAAGCAGGCGGAGTTCAACAAGGAAACCGCCAAGCGCGTCGCTCCATGGGGCAACGAACTGCCGGAGGAGTACACCCAGAATCCCAAGGCTCTCGACGCCTTTCTGCGTTTCAAGGTCGACCCCAGCATGTGCAGCGAAGATGAGGCGGAAGCGATCGGGCACCGGCAGTGCTACGTGGTGCAGCGCGATCGCAAGAATGTATCACTGAGCCACGACGGCATCGCGGTGGCCCAGGAGGAGGCGGGCATCGGCAGCTTCTACATCGGCGCCAACATGGATCGGCCGCACCTCATCGAGCAGGCTCTGCGGGCCCACGTGGTCTACGAACGAGACAAGGAATACGTGGTGCAGGACCGCGAGGTGATCATCGTCGACGAGAACACCGGGCGCCTGATGTATGGACGGCAATGGTCCGACGGGCTCCATCAAGCCGTCGAAGCCAAGGAGGGAGTCCCCGTCAAGCAGGAATCCCAAACCCTGGCCACCATCACCATCCAGAATTTCTTCAAGCTGTACGGGGCCATGTCGGGCATGACCGGCACGGCTGCCACTGAGGCTGAAGAGTTCTTGAAGATCTACAAGCTGGACGTCGTTGAGATACCCACCAACCGCCCGGTCAACCGGGTGGAACACAACGACAAGATGTACCGCAGCACCGAGCACAAGTACAAGGCCATCGTCGACGAAATCCACGAGTTGCGCCGCCGCGGTCGCCCCCGCGATCCGTTCCTGTTGGCCGACGTGCTGACCGCCCTGCGACCCATCGTCGAGAAGCAGGGCGGCGACGTCGCCAAGATCGATGAGGCCTTGCGTCAGTTCAACAAGGCTGAGGAAGGCGATCAGCAGGTCACCGATTTCCTGATGGAAACTTACGACGAGGCTATGGGCGATCTGGCCACCGGCCGTCCCATTCTGGTAGGCACCACCAGCGTGGAGAATTCGGAGCAGATCTCCGCGCTTCTGGAACGTAGCTACGGCATCGAGCATGAGGTGCTCAACGCCAAGAACCACGCCCGCGAAGCCGAAATCGTGGTCAAGGCCGGACACCGCTCCATCCCCACTCGCGGATCGGACAAGACGCCGCTGGGCAACGTGACCATCGCCACGAATATGGCCGGCCGCGGCACGGACATCAAGCTGGCTGAAGGTGTGGTTTATCCCAAGTGTAAGGTGTCGGAGGAATCGGCCGCCAATGCTCTCTACCCCGTCGGGGCTACCAAGTGCTGCATGCAGTGCGAGGAGTACGACCCGGCCACCAACTGCGCTCATTGTTACAAGCCGAAGCTGGATCCTCGTTTTCCCGCGTTGGGGCGCAACGTCTGCACGCTCAATTCGCCTTGTGGGCTGCACATCATCGGCACCGAGCGCCATGAAGCCCGCCGCATCGACAACCAGCTCCGCGGGCGCTCCGGGCGCCAGGGCGACCCCGGCTCGAGCCGCTTTTTCCTCTCGCTGGAAGACGACCTGCTCAAGCTCTTCATGCCCGATTGGATGCTCAAGATGATGGAAAAGCTCGGCTTCACCGAGGGCACCAGCCTGGAAGACAAACGGCTGACCAGAGGCATCGAACGGGCCCAGCGTAAGGTCGAGGAACGCAACTTCTCCAGCCGCAAGCATCTGCTCGAATGGGACGAGCCCATGGACTTCCAGCGCAAGGAATTCTACGCCATGCGGCAGCGCATCCTGGAGCGTCGCGACCTTGAATCACTGATCTTCCAGGTGATCGACGACTCCATCACCGAGAGTGTCGCCGATTTCCTTGCGCCTGACTATCGCCGGCGCTGCATGGCCGAATGGTGCCGATCCAAGCTGGACCTGAGTGTCGATGCCAGGCTTATCGATGTTGATGATCTGGAAGAGACGCAGGTCAACATACGCGACCACGCCAAGAGTGAGGCGCGCGAGAGTGTGCGAACGTCGCTGGTCGAGTACGTGGACCCCGACGCCGACCCATCGGACTGGGACGTGGCGGGTCTGCTGGGCTGGGCCCAACGGAATCACAAATTCCCCTACACTCAGAATCAACTGCGCAAGATGGACCCCGATGACATCGAGGAGGCTCTCAGCAAGGCAGCCGAAAGCCATTTTGACGAAGTCGATCTCGCCGGCATCGAGGTCTACGCGGATGAGTCGTTCGGCCGCACAAAGCTGTGTGAATGGGCACGGTATAAGTACGAAATCGAACTGAAGGATGAAGAGCTCGCCGACCTGGGACTTCAAGAAATCACCGAAATGCTCAAGACCCGCGTGCGCCAGGCCTACCAGAAACGCGAGATCGCCTACCCCGTCGAGCAATGCATCGCCAACGCGTTCAGCCACGCCGATAGCGACAACGCCCAGGCCTGCGAAGTCGTCTGCCACTGGGTCAACGCCAAATACAGAGCGTCCTGGAGCGTCGAGCAGATCCAGGGCCGCCCGGTGGAGCAGATCGCCCGACAGTTGCTGGACATACAGGAGGACTGGCTGAACAACGGCAAGCTGGACGCCGAGATCGATGAAGCCATGTCCGAGCACTCCGGCGACGCCCTGCAAGTGTGGGCCAAGACCCGTTTCGGACCGGCGTTTGATGAACGGCAGCTTGCAGCGACCTCTCCAAGCCCTCGCCAGGCGTTGCATAACATGGGCCGCACCATGCTACGCTTCGAGCTGACCGCCCTGGAACAGTACATTCTCCTGCGCCTCTATGATCAAGCCTGGAAGGACCATCTGCTGGAGATGGACCGGCTCAAGACCGCCATCATGCAGCGCCCCATGGGCGGCGACCAGAGCCACCCGCAAAGCCAATACGCCATCGAGGGCCGTGAGTACTTCGACCAGATGTGGGCCCTGATCTCCAACCGCGTGACCGACATCATCTTCAAGCTGCGTCCCGGCGAAGGGCCGGCGGGAGCGGCGACCGCCGGACAATCCTCCATGCAACTCCAGCACGCCGACGCCACCAACGTCGGTTTCGCCGGAGCCGCCGCAGATCAGCAGGCGGCCATGAAAGCCCAAGGCGCCGAGAGAAAAGTCGAAACGATCCGCCGCGACAAGCCCAAGGTCGGCCGCAACGCCCCCTGCCCCTGCGGCAGCGGCAAGAAGTACAAGCAGTGTCACGGCCGCGCGACTTGACGTGGGCTGTCCCGGCTTATTCAAGTCGACCTCAGCAGTGACTTCGTCGTTTGGCAGACGCCGGGCGGTGTCCCGGCGTCGTCGAGACGGTCACTTCCGACGAGCATCAGAAGGCGGTGGATATGGCCGGGACGGTTGTGGTCTGGGCGGAAGGGCTCGTGGCCGTGGACAAAGCGTGAAGCCTCAATCGTCGTCTTGCGGCGGATCGTTACGGTCGCGGCGCATGTATTCGACGAAAGGCCGGAAGGTCTCGGCGAGCTGTTTCTCGGTGCCTGGTGCGTAATACGTGATTCGCTCTTCGAGGGCATCCGGTTCGCCGGGAAAGCGAATCCGCGGCAGCAGCTCCTCCATCTGTTGGCGGGGGTCTAGGTAGGCCTCGAAAGACTTCCCCTCGTCCTGGAAATCGCCGGGCATCTCGAACAAATAACGAACATCGAGCCGATCCGTCGGGTAACGATGCCGCCCCATGGGGCCAAGATCGAAGGTGAGCGCGTCGGCGTCAGCCACAATGCACAACCGCCCGGGCCAAAACGCCATCGCCAACCATCTCAAGCCCCTCAAGACCAGCACCAGACCGGCGATGGCCAGGGGCAGGATCACTACGGTGATGCTGTACTCGGTGATCCGGTTGCTGATCCCGGAAGCGGAGAAGTTAAGCGCCATGAGAACACGATAGCTGACAAAAAGCAAAAACCCGCCGGGAACGAGCCGCATCAGGGCACGCTCCAGAGCACGAAAACGGGGCACTTTAATGTGCACCGTTGGGCCTCGGGGATGCGCGACCTTGCTATCCCGGTTGTTAGGGTCTTCCCTTACTTTTTGCGGGTTCATATCTGCCCCCTGGGAATCGTGCCCCAAGAGCCCGCCCCATTCAAAATGGAATTCGCCGGCCGGTTGACTTATCGGTTGCAGGCCGCCTACTATCATCCGGACATTCCTGCGACCGTAAAGGTGTTTTTCGAGTAACTCAAAGCGAACCCGGCGGGCCAACCGATGCACTGTGATCTCGAGGCGTATCGTCATGGGCGTCAGCCTCACGCCGCTGGCTTACTGAAAGAAGCCGCCCCCTACATTCGAGACGACGACGAACCCGGCTTGTTGAGATGCCTGCGGCCTAACTGGTCGATCGGCACGCTGGCGGAGTTGCTGCACGGCGATGACTCGGTGGTCAGTTGGGTCGCCGCGTACTGTCTGGGTGTTATCGGAGGCCCGGTAGCGGTGATGCCCCTGGTGCGTGCTTTGCACCATGATGACGCCGCCGTCGTATCCGCGGCTGAAGATGCCCTCTGGCGGGTTTGGTTTGACGAAGCGGGAAAGGGCGTCAGGCGAATGCTGCAAACCGCAGCGGACCACATCGGCGAAACGCGCTACAACGCCGCAACTGCAACCCTTGATGAAGTCATCACCCGCAACCCCGCATTCGCCGAGGCCTACAACCAGCGGGCCATCGCTCGTTATCTGCAGGAGGACTACATGGGGGCGATCGCCGACGGCAAGCGGACCGTCAAGCTTAACCGATGCCACTTCGGTGCTCACGCCGGTCTGGGTCATGCCTACACTCACCTGGGACATTTTGCACAAGCTTTCTCATGCTATCGCGCCGCTCTCAGCATTCATCCGCGTATGGAAGGCATCCGTCAATCCATGCGAAGGATCCAAAGCCTTTGCACGCACAGTGCCCCGGTGGCATAGCCCTCTGCGACGTAAGCCGGTTACACGCCATTACGGTTCCAATCCATATTCTCGCCAACGGGCGGTGACCTTCTTCATGATCTCGTCGGACATCCGGATTAGGGAGGGGTATTCGCGGTATTGGCCTTCGCCGGGAATCTTGCGGGTGGCGTCGATGCCGATCTTGCTGCCGGCTCCTTCATAGGGAGCAGCGTGGTCCAGGATGTCAACGGGGCCGTCCACGATCACCGTGTCGCGGCGCCAATCGACGTTGGCACACATGGCAAAGAGCGCCGCCTGCTCGTCGTGGACGTCTACGTGCTCGTCGACGACCACGATCATCTTGGTGAACATCATTTGGCCGGCTCCCCAGATGCTGCTCATGACGTTGCGGGCTTGATAGGGGTAGCGTTTGGATATCTTCACGAAGACGCAGTTGTGGAACGCGCCGAACATGGGCAGTGAGTAATCGATGATGTCCGGGACAAGCATTCTCAAGAGCGGCAGGAAGATGCGCTCGGTGCATTTGCCGAGGTAGTAATCCTCGTGCGGAGGCAGACCGACGATGGTAGTGGGGTAGATGGGGTCGCGGCGGTGGGTGATGGCCGTCACCCGGAAGACGGGGTACCGGTCAGCTTGCGAGTAATAGCCGGTGTGGTCGCCGAAGGGGCCTTCCGTGATGGTCTCTTCCGGCTCCACGTAGCCCTCAATAACGATCTCGGCGTTGGCGGGAACTTCCATGTCGATGGTCTTGCAACGAACCAGCCCGATGCCGCCGCCGTTCAAAAAGCCGGCTAACAGGAGTTCACTGACGTCGGGCGGCAGGGGGCAGGTGGCTGCATACGGCAGGACCGATTCGCCGCCCAGGACGATGGCCAGCGGCATGCGCTGGCCCTTGGCTTTGTACTTGCGGTGATGGCGGGGGCCGTCGTGGTGCACGTGCCAGTGCATGGCTGTCATCTTGGGCTCAAAGACCTGAACCCGGTACATGCCGACATTGCGGACTCCGCTTTCACGGTCTTT
>JAZGDL010000262.1:0-20395 GCA_036477795.1 Phycisphaerae bacterium | reverse complement strand
TTCGGATCAATCAGCCCGTGCCGCAGCACGCACCCCTTGACGTCCAGACGTTTGGTCAGGGCATTGACCAGCGCCGTCATGGTGATGGCGCCGGTATCGATCAGGGCCGTCCCGATCTTCTCGCCGGTCGTGGTCTGCCGGGAAAGCGCCTCTTTCAACTGCTCGATGGTGATTACCTGATCGGCGACCAACTGCTCGCCAAGTCGCATCCTTTTGCCGATCATGATGCATGGGTCGAAGGTCGAAGGTCTGAAGGTCCAAGGTCCTACGCGCGGCGGACCTTTGACCTTTGACCTTCCGACCTTCGACCCCCCCTTTGACCTTCGACCTTCTGACCTTCGACCTTCTGACCTTCGACCTTCTGACCTTCGACCTTCTGACCTTTGACCTTCGACCCTCCCCAATTACAGAAAGCTTCGCACGGCGGCGTTCACATCTTCAAAAAACTGAAATCGCCCACTCAGACCGGTCAGTTCCAGGATCTCGCGACAGGTCGGCGTTACGGCAGCCAGCTTCAGTTGAGCGCCGCGTTCACCCAGGTCGTCGGCGACAGTCAACACACTCTCCAACGCGGCGCTGTCCATGTATCCGACTTCGGTCATGTCGACTACAATCCGCGGATTGGAGCCGCCCACGCATCCCTTCAACACTTCGTTGAATTGGGCGGCGCCTTCATCCACCAGGGCGTCCATCGGCGAGCACACTTCCACCGTGCCGACTGTTCGACGTTCAATCTTCAACGGCGCACTCCGAATAGCGAATGGCGAATGGCGAATGGGGAATGGGGAATGGGGAATCGGGAGTGGTCATGGTGTTTTCAATTCGCTATTCTGAATTCGCTATTCTGAATTCCCCTGGCGAATGGCGAATGTCAAGTCCACGTTCGACATTCGACATTCGACATTCGACATTCCCCTTCGACATCCGTTGCCACCGGCACCGAACGGGCTCGAGCTTCGTGACAGACACGCAGGGCGCATCTGACAAGTTCGCCCACCGCACGGTCCCCGTTCCCGCTTCCAGCGATGCCGCAGCGAATAGCGAATGGCGAATTGTGAATTGCGAAGTCACCCATCTCAAGGCCACGTTCGCTATTCGCCATTCGCCATTCGCCATTCGCCATCGACGTCAATCGTTCGATGGTTTTCGTGGCGATCAGCGAGGCCAACTCCGAATCCACGCGGCGCAGCATTACCAGGAATCGAGTGTCATCGAACCGGCCCAGAAGATCGTCCGGGCGCACCGCGTCACGGAGACACTTGGCCACTTCATACACCACGTCGTTGGCAAGATCCCAGCGCCCTTGATCCGTCAGAGTCGTAAGCCCTTCGACGGTGATCACGCACATCGCCAGCGGCTCTCCGTAGCGGTAGGACGCCTCCGCCGCCCTGGCCGCTTCATCGAGGAACGCATCCTGCGTCATCAGCTTGCTGACCGGGTCCGTTTGCACGGCTGCACGCCCGCGACAGACTTCCGTCAACGTGGTCCAGAACTGAGTGACCAGCCGCTCCCAAACGCGCAGAGCGTCCGGCGTGAGGAACCCGCGCTCCTCCGCAGACCCCGCGCCGGCGCTGGGGGCTCGGATAGCTCGTACGCGGCAATCGTCCGACATCGATGACCCCGTGGGCCTTCCCAACTCTCCCACCCACACAATGCCGATCGATCGGGCGCCTTGGCGCACAGCGAAGCACCACGCCGGCGTGCCCGCCGGTCCTCCACGACCCACGACCGTTAGGGAACGGTTACCTTCCGCCAACGACAGGACCATCTCACCCTGCGACTCGTCGCCCGCATAATAGGATCGGCCGGTGGTGGCCACGTGCCCCACGATGCCGCGCCGCGGGTTCCACTGGCGCCCCCCCCCGTTTAGCGGCGACCCGACAGGGGAGCGCTTTGCCCGCCAGTGCTCCGCCCCTCCGTCCCTTCCCGCATCCGTACTTACGTCCTTTTCCTCTCCTCCATCCATATGCTCCATCTCCCGCAGGGGCATCATTGCGTCGCCCTCGCTGAGGATTCGGTAGGGCCGGCAGTGAGTCGCAGCGCATTCGTTGTACAGCAGATTGCGCAGGAACTCGTCGAAGGCCGGCCAGGGGTCCGCGCTGAAACGATGCTCCGCCAGCCAGTCATCAAACTGTTCGATGGCGCGGGCCAACGCCCGGCAGGACGCATCGCTATGGGTTGGCAGGCCCCGCGCTGGCGCTTGGGGCTCGGATAAGCCCTCCATCTTCTTCACCGCGGCGTCCCCGTAACGCCCGGACCACTCCGCCATCCCCAGGATGGCGGCGCCACCTGCCAAGACCGCCGCGACCGCGGTGGGGTCCGTCCAAAACCGGGCCCCCGTCGTCATCTGCACCACGATCACAAAATAGACCGTGCAGCAAAGCCCCAACCACATCGCCCGCGACCGCCCGACCAATCGCGCGCCGACGGCCGCGCTCAACACAATAGGGAACCAAGGCAGGATTACACTCAACATGGCAGCCGCTCCCCTCCCTTCGTCCGTACCGATTGCGGATTGCCCCCCGTCCGTTTGTCCCTATGTCCTTCCGTCCCTTTCCTCCCCTCCGTGCCTCCGTGCCTTTCTTCCCCTTTCTCCTCCCCCGTCAGTGACAACCGCACCCCGATATTGCCGATGGCGTCGAACGCGCCCGGATTCCGCTCGTATAGACTGTTCACCAACCGGGCAAATGCGGCGGAAAGGTCCGGGTCGACGACGGTGCCAGCCTCTTCCCCAAGAATGACCAGCGCTTTTCGCCAACCGAAGGCGGCCCGATACGATCGTGTGGTGGTCAGCGCGTCGAATATGTCGGCTATCTGGATGATGCGGGCCTGCAGCGGAATGTCCGTGCCTTTCAGCCCTTCGGGATATCCTTTTCCGTCGAAATGCTCGTGGTGGTACAGCACCCCGTCCAGTGAGTCGCGCATGTTCGGATTCTCGCGTACCACCTCGTATCCGCGAACCGGATGTTCTTTGATGTGTTGGAACTCTTCTTCAGTCAGTTTGCCGGCCTTCTTCAAGACTTCGTCACGGATGCCGATCTTCCCGACGTCATGAAGAAGCGCCGACCACTCCAACGCTCGAAGCTCCTTCTCCTCCAACTCAACTTCACGGCCCAGCAACGTGGCGTAGTAGCCCACCCGATTGGAATGGCCGGACGTGTAGGGATCCTTCTGGTCCACCGCATTCACCAGCGTGCGGACCAAATCCATCGAGGTCTGCTGCAACTCCTGCAACAGACGCAGGTTTCGCACTACGTCGCCGCAGAAACAAGACAACGAATCCAGCAGCATCATGTCGCCGGAATGAAAGGGCACCACCGCCTCGATTGCGGATTGTGGATTGGGGATTGGGGATTGTCCCGGCGCGCCGGGAGCGATTGACGATTGACGATTGACGATTGACGATTGAGGATTCCCCTCCGTGCCTTCGTCCCTTCCTCCCTTCCTCCCTTCCTCCTCCTTCGTGCCTTCGTGCCTTCGTGCCTCCGTGCCTTTCCCCCCCTCCGTCCCTCCGTCCCTTTCCTCCCTCGCACCACGCCAAAGGACGATGGCGCACGCGAAAGAGTCGCCTGCAAACACCGGCGCCACCAGGGCCTCCGCCCCATACCTCAGCGATCCGTCCGGACGCACGCCCGCCTCCTGGCCGGAATTGGCCACGCAGACCCGCCGCTCGGCGCGTGCATCGTTGATGGCACCCCGAATCCACATCGGAAGCGATTCGCCCTCCGTCCCTCCCGATTGCGGATTGACGATTGCGGATTGGGGATTGGGGAATTCGCTTTGTCCGATCCCGTCACCCCTTCGTGCCTCCTTCGGGCTCCCTCCTCGGTCGCCCTCAGCTTCGTGCCTTCGTGCCTTTCCTCCACAATCCGCAATCCGCAATCCGCAATCCTCCGTCCCTTCCTCCCCGTGCACGATCACGAAGCGAGCGTCGCTATAGGTCGCCTGCAAGGCCTCCAAGAACAACTCCGGTACCTCCCGCTCGCTGCGAAGCGTCAGCAGCTTGCGCGTGATGTCGAACACGATCCCGAGTTGCTCGTAGACGCTGAGCAGCTCGTTGGCCATCCCTTCGCGCTCCGCCAGCAGCAGCGCGATCTTCTCCGTGACGGCGCTGACCGCCGAGGTGGCCTGCTCGCCCAAGTCGGCGTCACGACTCGCCACCGTCCGCGCACATTGCGAGAGCGGTTCGGTCAACTCTTTCAGACGCACATCGAGAGCCGATTCTGTCTGCACTGCTGCGTTCAATCCACAAAACCCCACGGAATTGACGATGGACGATGGACTCCTTCGTCCATTCCTCAATCCGCAATCCGCATTCCCCAATCACACGGCGCCCGCGTGCGAGGCCAACTCGCGGTCGATTTCCCCCATCAAGCGCGACGGTGAGAAGGGCTTGGGTTGCACACGAACCCCAAGCGAACCCAACTCCGCGGCGATGGCGGACTGGTCCGACCGAGAACTGAGCAGGATCACCGGCACCTCCGACTGGTGCTCGGCGCGCAACCAGCGCACCAGGCTGATGCCGTCCAAGCCCGGCATGTTCACGTCCGACACCACCAGATCGAACCGGGCCCGCAGCAGTTCTTCCTTGGCCTGCAGCCCGTCGCCGGCCTCAACGACCTGGTGGCCGTTGCGGTTCAGCCAGATCGAAAGCAGCCGCAGGATGTGCGCGTCGTCCTCAACCACCAGGATTCTCGCCATCTCACCTACTCCGAACCAACGTTTGCGGCCGACGGCTCGTTTAGCCGCGACCCATCGGGGAGCGCTCCCCTACCGGGTCGCGGTCCAACTCCTCGGTCGCCCTCAGCTCCGTGCCCTTCCTCGGAAGCGAAACGATGAATGTGGCGCCTTCGCCCTTGACGCTCATCACCTGAATATCACCGCCGTGTCGCCGCACGATCTCTCGGGCCGTGGTCAGGCCGATACCCGTGCCGGTGATCTGCTCAACCTCTGCCGACGAACCACGCTGGAACTTCTCGAAGATGCGCTCATGATCGGCCTGGTCGATTCCCATGCCGGTGTCCTTGACGGTGATCAGCACCTCATCCGCACCGGCCTTGCATCCCAACAGCACCGAACCACCTTCGGGCGTGTACTTCAACGCGTTGCCCAGCAGGTTATTGATCACCACCGCCAACTTATCACGATCTCCCTCAAACTCCGGCAGTTTCGAGGGCAGCGACAACTGCATGTCGATCTGCCTGTCGTCCGCGATTCCTCGCAGATCCTGCACTGAATCGCTCAGCAGGGCCCGCAAATCGACCTCGTCGACGTGGATCTGAATGGTGCCAACCTCCAGTTGCGACACGCTCAGCATGTCCTCAATCAGCCGCGAGAGACGGCGAGTCTCCTTGGTGATCACGTTGTAGCACTCGGTGATCACCTTGGGATCGTCAAAGACACCGCTGGAAAGCGTCTCGGCATACGCCCGAATGTTGGTCAGCGGAGTTCGCAGCTCGTGGGTCACCTGCGACACGAATTCCTCGGAGGCCTTGTCCGCCCGCACCTGCTGGCTGATATCGGTGATCATGACCACACAGGAACCTTGGGCCACGCCCCGGCCCAGACGCGGACTCAAAGAAAACGTCCGAACGCGGAAGCTGCTCGCTCCGTTGTCCGCCTCGACCACCGCGGAGATGGAGTTGTACGAACCATTGGCGCCCAGCGCCGTGCTGATCTGTTCGATGATCCGCTTCCCCGTTTCCCCCACCGCCAGTTCGCTCAAACGTACCGGCGAAGCGCTCCCCTGTCGGGTCGCCGCTAAACAGGGTTGCCCACCCGTGCACTCGTCACTGTCGTCCCTCCGCCCCTTCGTCCCTTCGTCCCTCCGTCCCTTCGTCCCTTCGTCCCTCCGTCCCTCCGTGCCTTCCTCCTCTATCTCCATCAGGCGGCGAGCCGTGGCATTGGCGAACGCCAGCCGGTCCCTTTCGACCACGTACAACAAACCGTCCGGTATGGCGTTGACTACGTCAGCCAACTCCCCGCGACGCGACCTCTCCAGAACCTCCTTCAACTCCGTCGAGGCCGTCGCCCGGCTGGCCTCCACCGACAGTTCGTCCACCAGATCGATCAGAGCATTCCACTGCTTTGTCAACTCGCCCCCGGCGTCTGCAACACGTAGCGACTGCAGGTCCTGCTCAATCACGGTGCCACGGGCCTCTTGGCCGCCTGAAGCGCCACCCTTTGTGGGTGGCGGAGTCCAGTTGCCCCGCATAAGGCTGTCTGAAATCCGGGCCATGCTCCGGTAATGACGACGTATCAGCCGACAAACCAGGACGTACAGCCCCACCGCGGTCAGAATGACGAAGACCGTCCCTACACGAGGCCTGAGCATAAGCGCCGGCCCCCAAGCCAATGGAATTGACGATTGACGATTGGCGATTGACGATTCCCCTTCGTCCCTTCGTCCCTTCGTCCCTTCGTCCCTTTCCTCCCCTCGGTGCATGGCGTCCGCCAACTGCGATCGCGTGTCGTTCGCGGTGCTATAT
This sequence comes from Phycisphaerae bacterium, assembly GCA_036477795.1. Lineage (GTDB taxonomy): Bacteria > Planctomycetota > Phycisphaerae > UBA1845 > UBA1845 > JAZGDL01. The sequence goes on along the minus strand of JAZGDL010000262.1, from coordinate 13,907 downwards.
GACACAGCGATCAAACCGAACAGAAGAATGCCCCCCAACGACAGACCGATCCATCGCGGCACCTCCCCAGCTCGCTCCGAGCCCCGAGCGCGAGCGAAGGGTAAACGGGTTTTAATATGTGTCCAATTCAAGCGCACGCGCGGAGCAATCCACAATCCACAATCCGCAATCCGCAATCCGCAATCACACGTCCCACCCTTCTATCGTTCTCAACGGGCCACCCCTTAATTCCCCTGTTCATCTGTGCCCGTTCTCGGTCCTAAGTCACGCACAAGTTCCGGGGCCGAATCGGACTTCTAAGCCCACGGATTCGAATCCGGGGGTTTCCTAACGCTGTTTGCTGTCTGAACAGCTTCTCGCGCCCCGCACTATGGGACGATCACCTCTTTCGAAGCCCCCGGGTACACTTCCGAGCCCCAAGCGCCGGCGCGAGGTTTCCTCTCGACTCTGACGGTTGTAATAACGACGGCCGGCTTGTAGCCTAATACCGATGTTGATTGAGTGACTTTGATGGCGCAAGGTTTTCGAAAGTTTCTGCTGTCGATTTTCCTGATGGCCCTGTTGGTGGCCGGCGGCATTGCAGTGGCCGACTGGCTGCGTGCCACCAAGCCCGTCGCTGAGCGGACCGGAACGCAGGCGCCCCCTCCGCTGGTGCGCGTGGTCGTTGTGAATCCACAGGACATTCGCGAGCACTTCGTGGGTTACGGCAGCGCCCGGGCTGACCGCGATGTGGTGCTGGCCGCCGAATTGAGCGGTGTGGTCGTGAAGGTGGCGCCCGGTCTGAACGACGGCGTGGCGGTCGAGGCCGGCGAGTTGCTGGTGCGTATTGATGACCGCCGGTACCAGCAGCAGCTTGCCCGAGCCCAGGCGGTGGCGGCGGAGCTTGCCGCCAAGGTCGACCAGTTGGATGTCGAGCAGGCCAACATCCAGCGGCTGGCGTCGATCGCCCAGCAGGAACTGGAGGTCAACCGCGACGAGATGCAGCGGTTGGGCGGTCTGTTTGAGAAGGAGCTGGCCTCCAAGAAGGAATATGACTTCGCCCGCCTGGCCTACCAACAATCGCGCAGCCGGCTTCAAGGTTTGAAGAATCAGTTGGAGTTGATTCGGCCGCGGCGGGCGGCCCTGGAGGCTGCCCGAGCAGCGCGGCTGGCGGACGCGGAACTGGCTCGCCTGGACGTCGAGCGCTGCCGGATTACGGCGCCCTTTGCGGGTCAGGTGGAGCGTGTGGCCGTGCACGTGGGTGATCACGTGCTGCCGGGCGGTGAGATTCTGCGTCTGATGTCCACGCGCTTGATCGAGGTTCCCATTGAGCTGCCCTCTTCGGTTCGGCCTCGGGTGGCACTAGGGACTCGTTGCCTTCTCGAAGCGGACAGTATGCCGGGTGTGCACTGGACCGGTAAGGCGGCCCGCATCGGGCCGGCGGCCGACCCCCGCAGCCGGACCTTTACGGCGTACGTGGAGGTGGACAACGACCGGCAGCCCACGCCGCTGGTGCCCGGCTACTTTGTCACCGCCCGGGTCGAGGGCCCCATGATGCGGCAGGTGCTGGCGGTTCCCCGCGGAGCCATCGTTGATGATCAGGTGTTCGTGGTCAACGACGAAACAGCCCATGCCCGGAAGGTCCGAGTGGAGCGGTACATCGAGGAGCAGGCGATAGTCACCGGTGAGCTGCAGGCGGGCGATAGTCTGATCGTCTCCAACCTTGACGTGCTCCACAACGGGACGCGGGTGCGTGTGCAACGAATAGCGAATGGGGAATAGCCAATGGGGAATGGCGAATAGCGAAGTCACCGATCTGAAGTCCACATTCGACATTCGCTACTCGACATTCGACATTCATGGTGACTTATGACCTCACTACCGCGGTTCAGTGTTGACAACCCCGTTCTGGTCAACCTCATGACCTGGACGTTGCTGGTGGGAGGGGTGTATTCGGCATTGACGCTGGTGCGAGAGATGTTCCCCGAAGCGACGCCCAACGCGGTGCGGATACGCACCATCTATCCCGGTGCGACGCCGGCTGAAGTTGAGAAGGGGATTTCGGTCAAGATCGAGGAGGCCATCAAGGATATCGAGGAGATCGAGGAGCTCAACACCACCATTGGTGAAGGGTCCAGCGTGATCACCGCGGTGCTTCGCAGCGGTGTTGACGACGTCGACCAGGTGGTAACCGATATCAAGGCGGCTATCGACACCATTCCCACGCGCGACTTTCCCCAAGACGCGGAAGAAACGCAGGTGCGCAAGATGGAGCCCAACATACCGGTGATCAACGTCTCCTACTTCGGAGACTTGGACGAGAAAACGTTGAAGGACGCCGGGCGGCGGCTGCGCGACGACCTTCTGGCGATTCCGGGGATCACCGAAGTGGTCTTGCAGGGAGTGCGGGCGGACGAAATCAGCGTGGAGGTTCTGCCGGCTCACATCAACGGCTACGGCCTGTCGCTGCCGCAGATCGCCGACGCCATCGCAAATGCAAACCTGGATCTTCCCGGTGGACAGATCAAGACAGCCGACGCCAACGTATCGGTGCGCACGTTGGGGGAGAAGGATGAAGCGGAGTCGATCGGCCGCATCATCGTTCGGAGTGATCCTTCGGGCAAAGTAATCCGGCTGAACCAGGTCGCGGAGGTGATCGACGGTTTCGAGGATGCGGATCTAAAGGGGCGGTTCAACACAAAACCGACGGCGTTGGTCACCGTGCTCAAGACGCCGCGCCAGGATGCGGTGGATATATCCAGGAAAGTCAAGGCACTGGTGGCCGGGAAGATGGGCGAGACTCTCGAGCGTGATTGGTGGGCGACTCTGAAGTATCGCCTGGGCCTGCGCGACGGGGTGGAGCAGGCTTATGCGGCGGGGCTCGGGGGAGGGCTCCCCTACGGGTCGCCGCTAAACGGTCGCGGCACGCTGAAGACGTCGACCAACCTGGCCCGGTTCATCGAGGGGCGACTGGATCTGTTGAAGCGCAATGGGATGTGGGGGCTGATCTTCGTCTTCTGTTCGCTGCTGCTGTTCTTGAATTGGCGGGTGGCTTTCTGGGTGATGTTCGGGCTGCTGCTGGCTATTCTGGGGACGCTGATGGTCATGCGACTGTTCAGCCTGTCGCTGAATCTGATCAGCATGTTCGGATTGATCGTGGTGCTGGGTCTGCTGGTGGACGATGCCATCATCGTCGGCGAGCACATCTACACCCGCATGGAGGAGGGGATGGAACCGAGGCTGGCGGCCATCACCGGAGCGGAGGCGGTTACCTGGCCGGTGGTGTGCACCATCCTCACTACCATCGTGGCCTTCGGGCCGCTTCTGTTCATTCAAGGGCAGATCGGCGACTTCATGGGCGTTCTGCCGGTGATCGTGATATGTGCCCTGAGCGTGTCACTGTTCGAGTCCCTGTCGATTCTGCCGTGCCACCTTGCGGCCAGCCCACGGATTAGAAGAGGAAGGGACGGAGGGACGGAGGGACGGAGGGACGGAGTGCTGGTGCGAGAATCCCTTCTCGCACCAGCCCAAAGCAGGTCGCGATTGGGTGCCTTGGCGGCCGGATTCCACTCCTTGCAGAACTATATGGTTAAGACACTGCTGATCGGCGCGTACGAGCGGCTGCTGCGCAAGGCGGTGTCCAATCGCTACGTGACCATGGCTGCCTTGGTGGCAGTGCTGATCGTCGCGTTGGGAATGATCGCCGGCGGCCGCGTGCCCATCGTGTATGTGCAGAAGGTTGATTCCGAAACCTTGATGGCCAGTCTGAAGATGCCGGTGGGCACGCCGATTGACGGGACCGATCGGGCGCTGAAGGTGGTGGAGCAGGCGGCCTACGATCTGGGCCCGGAGCTCGATTCGTTGTTCACGGTTATGGGCGTTCAATACAGCATGGAAGGCAGGATGACCGGCCGGGGCTCGCATGTGGGCCAGTTGCTTATTGAGCTCAAATCGCTCGAGCAGCGCCAGCGCAGCAGTGAGGATATTATTCGGGAGCTGCGGGCCAAGACCGCGGACATTCCGGGCGTGAACGCGCTGAGGTTCAGCGCCATGCACGGGGGCCCGGGCGGGGCAGCCCTGCAGATTGAAATCAGCGGTCCGCGGCTGGCTGATCTGGTGGCAGCCGCTGATGACGTTGAATCGCGGCTGAGCGGCTATGCCGGGGTGTTTGATATCGACAATGATTTCGATGCGGGTCGTCGTGAGGTTCAGATCGAACTGCTGGACTCAGCCCGCGCCCTGGGATTGACCACCCAGTCGCTGGCGACACAAGTGCGCGGTGCTTTCTACGGCCTGGAGGCCCGCAAGATCCAGCGGGACCGTGAGGACGTCAAGATCATGGTGCGCTATCCGGAGCGTTCGCGGGCCCGGTTGTCCGACATCGAATCGATGTGGATAGCGGCGGGCGACGGGACGCTGGTACCCTTTTGCGAGGCGGCGCGCATCAAGGAGGGTCGGGCATACGCGACCATCCGGCGGAAAGATCAGCAGCGAACGGTCACGGTGACCGCCGACGTCGACCAGGCCACCGGCAACGCCCGGCGCATCAGCGCCGAGCTGGCGGCGGCCTTTCCCGAGATCCAGCGCAAGTATCCCGGGGTGAAACTGGAGTTCGGCGGCCAGAGCCGTGAATTCGCCAAGTCCTTCGGGTCACTGCGGCGCGATTTTCTGGTGGCGGCGCTCTTGATTTACGTGGTGCTGGCCGGATTGTTCAAGAGCTATGTGCAGCCGGTGATTGTAATGACCGCCATTCCCTTCGGGATAATCGGGGCGGTGGCCGGTCATTACCTTATGGGGTATCCCATCACTATTATGTCGCTGATCGGTTTCGTGGCCCTGACCGGGATCGTGGTGAACGACTCGCTGATTCTGGTCAACTGGATCAACCATCGGCGGGCCGAGGGTGAGACTGTCTACGAGGCGGTCATCCAGGGCGGGCGGGCCCGCATGCGTGCCATACTGCTGACATCCATCACTACTATTCTTGGACTGGCCCCGCTCTTGCTGGAAACCTCGTTTCAGGCCCGGTTTCTGATTCCCATGGGCGTTTCCATCGCAGCCGGGCTCGCTTTTGCGACGGTGGTAACCTTGATTGCCGTACCGGCGCTGTACATGATGCTCATCGATCTGCAGCACATCGTGGAGAACATCGGCGGCTTCTTCGGTTTCGGCCCGCGAGCCTCCCAAGCCCGCCCTACCCTCCCCGTCCGAGGCTAGTGCTCCGCCCCAGTTCTATTGGCGGGTTAACGCCGGCAGGGACTCTGTCGTTTGGCAGACGCCGGACACGCAATCTCCGCTACCTCACCCCATTTTCCAACCCGCAATTAGAACATTGACGCGCCACTAACCTGCCTCGTGCAACATTTCCACCAGGCGGGCGACGCGCTGCGGATCAACCGGCCCCCGCCAATCTCCGCCTTGTTTGCAGGCGGAGCCTACGATCAGCACGTCAGCGATACTTCCCAGCGAGACGACGTTCTGTACGTCCACGCCCGAACCGACGACCACACGGGCCCCTAACCCTGCCACCGACTGGACTTCTTCGGACGTCGGCGGCTCGCCGGTGTGACCGCCGGTGATGATCACTCCGTCGGCACCGCAGTAGACCGCGCCTTTGGCCTCTTCACGCAACGTTAAGTCCGCCGTGACCGCGTGGGCGCTGTGCTTCTTCTTGATATCCGTCCAGACTTCCACGGCGTCAGCTTTGACGTGTGCCCGCCGGCGAAGGATACCGGCTGCGTCACCCTGGATGATTCCTTCGTCAGCTACATGGGCGAACACGAACCCTTCAGCCCGGATGAAATCAAGATCACAGGTGACGGCCACGTCGATGGCAGCCACGTCGGCGGCGGCCAACACCTGGATGCCGATGGGCAGATCGAATCGTTTGCGTACCTCGCCGGCGGCCACCGCCATCCCGGCAATTGTGCCCGCGTCGACGTCCACACGCTGGTACGGGGTGTCATGCGTGTTCTCAACGATCAGTCCATCGACGCCGGCTTTGACGTACCGCTCCGCTTCGCTTAGACACCGATCGAGAACCGGTTGCAGGTTGCCCGACCAATGCGGGCTCCCGCACAGCGGCAGCAGATGCAGGCATCCCACGAAATCACAACGTCCTTGGCCCGGGGCACGCAGTCTTCGTGTCATGTCCGCTCACCTACCGTCTCACGTATCTCCGACCGCCCGGAAGGCACCCCAGCCACATAAAAGCCGCAAAGCTCGCTGCGCTGACCCGAACCGCGACTGTCAAGGAGCAGCCCCCACGCCGCGCTACGTTGAACTCTCCCGGTGCCGCTCGTTAACAGTCGCGGTTCCAATTGGGGCCGAGTTGCCGGGCTCAGCAGGCTCCATGGTATAGAGAAACCACCGACTCTTTGCCGCCCGGCGTGTTGCAGGTTGACGTACGAAGTAGACGGTCCAGACCGAACCGTCCGTCATCCGAAGTTTGTAGTAATGTCGTCGCAGATAGAGTTCCCCGCCGGCCCGGCCCCCTTCGCGTTGAGATTCCTTCCACGCACCCAGCCGCTTGTCGATCTCGTAGGGCGCCCCCCGCCAGGTAAAGGCCGACGGCAACCCCGGCTCACCCCGGCCCATCGCAACCGCGTCGAACCCCCTACCATGCGGGCTGATCGGATCGCTGACAAACCCCATGGCTCACCTCACTCCCTCTCACGATTTGCTGTTTTCCCGTCGCTTTTATACTCGACGAGTCCAGTAGCGCAAAGGCGAGCAGAGCTCGCCCTAACGCGTGCTAGAGGCTCACAGCGTTGGCTGGCCCGTCGATAAAACCAAGTGTGAGGTTTGTAAAAGTGCTCAGTCATTTATATAGGCCACAACTCAATGAAATATCGTACTTGCAAAAGCGTATAGTTTGTTATAAAGTGCAAGCCATGCAGCCGGAGACCGTCAGCGATGCCAAGCGTCGGCTACTGGAGTGCCTCAAACGCAAGGGGCCCACAACGGCTAGCGTACTGGCTGGACTTCTTGAGCTGACGGACGTGGCGGCGAGGCAGCACCTTCTGGCACTTGAGGGGATGGGCCTGGTCCGCCAGGAAAAACTGCCTGCCGACGGTCGGGGCCGACCGTCCATGTTGTGGTCCCTCGATGACCGCGCCGGCGGCGTATTTCCCGACGGGCACGGGGAACTGACCGTGACGCTGCTCGAAGCGGTTCGAGAGGCGTTCGGCGAAGAGGGAATCGCTCGTGTCGTGGATATTTGGGCCGGTGATCAGGTCAACGATTTGCGGCGGACAATGCCGGCACCGAGTAATTCTCTAAAAAGCAGGGTGGAGGCGTTGGCCAGGCAACGTGCTGCGGAAGGATACATGGCTGAAGTGGCGGAGGAAGGCCCGGGAAGGTTTCTGTTGATCGAACACCATTGCCCGATATCGCAAGCGGCCCGCAGTTGTGCCGGTATATGCAGCGCCGAACTGGAAGTTTTCCAGCGAGTGCTGGGCGACCATGTTAGCGTGGAACGTACGTCGCATCTTCTCGGTGGTGGTGACCGTTGTATCTACAGCATCCAGAGCAAGGAAGAGGACGACGATTGGCGCTGCTTCTAGCGATACGTCAACATTCGATTTGTGGGTTGGAGTATGGGGTGAGAGAACGCTGGACCGAGAATCCCTTCTCGGTCCCCGTTCCTGAGGGGGGCGTGGGGAAGGCACTCCCACGCCGGATGGGTGCGAGAACGGATTCTCGCACCAGCACCCAGCGTCTGCCAAACGACAAAGTCACTGCCGGCACACGGAGACGCGGTCATGCGTTGGCGGATTCGAGCAGCCTGCGTAAGGTGCGCTCGCTGACCCGGTGCCGGCACACCTCTTCGCCGTTGAGATGAACAACGGGGATGTCGTTGCAATAGAGTGCGTACCACCTGGTGTTCTGCGGCTCGGTGATATCGACGCGCTCTATTTCGAAGTCGATTCGTTGACGCAGCTTGTTGATTACGAACCAGGCTGACTCGCATAGCGTACAGCCGTCCTTGGTGAAAAAGGTGACCGTTTTCATGCCTTGGGGTCGATCAGGGCTTTGAGCACGTCGCCGCCGGCCACGGCGGTGATAGCCTCATTTGCCGCAGCCAGGGGGTAGCGTTTCAGTTTGAACGACGTCCAGGGCTTTGATAGGCGGGCGTCAGTCATGATACGCACGCCGCGGTAGAAGTGGGAGAAGTCCGAGCCCCAACACCCGCGGACGTCAAGGTGCTTCTTATTCAGATCGAGGTGGGGATTGAAGGTGACGTCTCCGTGGTCAGTATATTGTCCGACCACCACAACGCGGCCGGCGTCGCGGGTGAAACGCATGGCTTGGACCACGGCAGCGGGCGCCCCGGTGGCTTCGATGGTGACGTCAGGGCCGCGGCCGGCGGTCTGTTGCAGCACCCATTCAAGAGAAGCATCGGTGTTGTCGGCCTGTGGAGCAGGTTGGGCGTGCCCCTCGTCGTCGGCGGCGGCGATCGGCAGCGCGGGCTGAAGCCCGCGGCTCGGGTTGGATTGTAACTGGAAGTTGAAGGTGGCGTCGGCACCGACAGCATGGGCGGTTTCCAGGCGGGACCGGGGCGCACCTATACACAGAACGCGAATCGCGCCGCGCATCCGGGCGAAGATGACGCAGGAAAGCCCGACGGGGCCGCTGCCCAGCACCAGGACAGTGTCACCGATTGACACTTCAGCACGCTCAACAGCGTGCAGCGAGGTCGGCAGGGCGCAGCCGCCGGCCATGAAGCGCGCGGGATCGACGCCGTCCAGGCGGATACAGCGCGTGCCGGGCTTGAGATAGAGTCTGGTGGCCCATCCTCCTGTCAGCCCGTCCTCCAGACCGTAGGTGATGCCATAGACCTTCCGCTTGGGGCAACGGGTGGTGGCCTTGGCGACCAGGCAGAAGTAGCAGGCGTTGCAGGTACGGTGCACGTCGAGAAAGGTGACGCGGTCGCCCTCGGCGAGGGGTCGGCCATTGACGTCCAGCAGGGTGCCGCGGACCTTGGCCAACCGCCCCACCGCTACGTGGCCGGGGATGATGGGGTAGGGAACGCCCGCCAGGCGGCCGTCGCGGAGGTGGACGTCGGTGCCGCAAACTTCGCTGAGCTCGACCTCTAGTAAAGCGGAGCCGGGCTCAAGTTGCGGCTGGGGCAGCTCGCGCAGCTCGACGCGGGCGCCGGGTCGGGGCATCACGGCGGCAAGGACGGTAGGCATGGTTCCAGGCTCCGGTTGCTAGCGGTGCTGCGGACTAGTATGACAGCTCTGCAATGGCGAACAACCCTCGATGGATGGTGCGAAACCGCGGTTGGACGAACCCACGGATTGCAATCCGTGGGCTTTGGACGAGGATTTGCGAGCGAATCAGCACTGTGATGTGGTCCGCACGGCGGACCCTATAGATGCTGGATGAGTGTTGGAGCGTGAACGAATGAGGCGGCGCCGGGCGTCTGACGATTGCGGATTGTGGATTGCGGATTGCGGATTGCGGATTGCGGATTGGCCTTCGTGCCTTCGTGCCTTCGTGCCTTCGTGCCTTCGTCTGGTGATTGGGTTGTTGTGGTTGACGGCGGGGGGCTGCGAGGGGCCCGCGCGAGTGGCGATGTTCCGGCCTATGGATGAGGCGGTGGGCATTGTCAAGGCCAACCGAGAGCTGTTGGTGGGCGGGCTGAAGGCTGTGGGGACGGCGCGGGGGGCGTTTGTGGATGATGCGGGCAAGCGACACCGGTTCGATCTGCGGGCGAAGTTGCAGGTTGTGCCGCCGGGCCATATGCGCTTCGTGCTGCAAAACGCTCTGGGTCGCGACGAGGTGGAGGTGGGGATGAATGACAGCAAATGGTGGCTGCTGGTGCGGCGGCCTGAGGAACGGTATTACGAGGGGCGGCTGCGGGCATCCGGGGCGCCAATAACCGGCACTATCCCGTTGCGGGCGGAGCAATTAATGGAATCGTTGGGGTTCGGCCCGCTGGATTGGGAAGAGGATGTGGTCACCACGTTGGGGGAGCGCTCCCCTTTCGGGTCGCCGCTAAGCGGGGCGTTGCAACGGGTGGATGATGATTATCAGCAGTTGCTGTTCGTAGGTCCAGGGGTGGATGGTCGGGGCGTGATTGAGAAAGAGTATTGGCTGGATCGTTATGACCCGTGGCTGCTCCGGCGGGTTGTGTTTCGTGATGGGGAGGGGCGGGCGGCTTTGTATTCGGAGTTGGACGAGTATCGTCGGGTGGGGGATCTTGGCTTGCAGCTTCCGCACGTGATGCGGCTGAGTTGGCCGGCGGAGAGGGGGGAGATGGAGTTTCGGGTGCGGCGTTGGCAAGAGCGCGAATCGTTGCGATCCGGGCACCGGGCGTTCGTGTCGCCGCGCGATCGTGGGGCCCGGCTGGAATTGACGATTGACGATTAGGGATTGACGATTGGGGATTCCCCTTCGTGCCTCCTTTCCCTAGTGTTAGAGAGGGCGGCCGATCATGATCGGCCGCCCTCGGTTTGCATACCGCTTCTGTGCGCCTTGTTCAGACGTGCACGGGGAAGCGCTGTTTTGGTTTGACGGTCTAGAAGTTGACCGGCAGGTCGCAGTTCGAAGCCAGGAGGCGCGCCTTTGTCACGGTGACGAAGGGGTTGTCACTGATCTTGGTGATGTAGAGCGGCTCCTGTCCAACGATACTGATCAAGGGACTGCGGCCGGGGGCGACGCCGTCTTCGGGGATGCGAACCAGGTGACCGCTCCAGTTGCAGATGTAGCAGCCCGGTTCCTGGACCGACTCAAACGGAACACAAGTGCCCGGTGCGGTGGTGAAGCCGGACTGGCTGCCGGCTGCCTGCTGCGACGCGTTCTTGGCGCTGTTCATGTGAAACTCCTTTGGCTATAGGCAACGATACGCTTACCGCTAGACGTCTAGCGCGCATTCGTACCGTCATTAATGATTGAGAAATTGGAAGCTAGTGATGAACCCCCAACCTGATCCTTGGATTCACGCGCCTCGTTGGTGCTTCCACAACCGTATTTACGGCAAGAAGTGGCGTGCGGCTGAAGAGGATTTGCAGGTTTTCTTGTGTGGGGTTCGGGAGGGCGGTTGATCGGCAATTATTGCGCGTGGGGATGGGGACACAGGTCGATGATTTCGAATCTGGGAGTGCCGTTTTCGTCGGTGACGGTGTCGATGAGACGGCCGTGTTGCTCCCCGGGCCGGGCGATGAACAGGGAACGTTGGTGGGGGCGAGCCTTGAAGGAACGTTCCAAGACGTCCGTGCGGGTGGTCATAATGAAAGGTCCGAAGGATTCGACACGGTGGAAGCCGTCGGTAGGGCGCTCGTATATGATCGACTTGGACCAGGCATGAAAGTCTTCCGGTTCGATGGGCAAGGCCAGAAGTACGATGATGTAGGCTTCGCCCGAATACCAGCGACGTTCCGCGCTATACTGGTTTGAAACGTAAATACGGTCGTAGTTGTGGCGAATCGGGCGCACGACCCGCATGGCATCGCACAGGTCCTTCTGGTAAAGGGCGGCGACCCACGGATCTCTTGCCCAGCCGAAGAAATAGTCACGGATTGCGAAAGCTCCGTTGGCGGTGACGGCAAGCGTACAGATGGTTGCGATTGCCGCGCGTCTCGAAGAGGAGGCTATTGACGAAAGGATTGCGTGGCATCCGATGGCGGCCAGCCATTGGAAGACGGGAAGTCCGCAGGCCGAGCGCAGAGCGTGGGGGGCTGCGTCCGTAGGGGCAGCGGCGATGGGATACAGAAGGAGCCAGGCCAGAAGCAGCGTATTCGTGCGGTTCTGTCGGCAATACCTGGCGGCGGTGAAGATGCCGGCGATCAGAAATGGGGCGAGGACCAGGTTGAGTTGACCGAGCCCGGGGGGGGACTGGACCGGGTAGGAGTCACCGTCGATGAAGAGCCATTCCGGAGAGAAGTGCGCGGCGTATTGGCTGGCGGTTTGAATGAGTGCCTCGACGAGGCCCTTCTGATGAAAGAGTGAGACCTGTTGGGCGCGGGCCATGGTCTTTTCCCAAGAGGTGATGGTGAGCATCACTATGGGAGTCGCGAAGACGCAGGCCATGGCGAGCGCAGTGGTGACCGCCGTGCGGTTGCGTCCAGGACGTACGCTATTGAGGATAGGGCGGCGGTAGATGACGGCGGCGGCGACCAGGAAAGCGGGGGTGAACACACGCATGGAGGGGTAGCTGTAGAGGCTCAGGGCGAAGAGCGCGCCCGCAATCGCGAGGGGGAGCGTCCTGAGCTTTGTATGGTCATTGTCGCGTTGGAAAGGCCAGCGGGCGTAGGCCATCAGTGTAAGTGCGAAGATGGTGAAAGCGGGCGTGAGGCTTGATTCGTGGCCAAAGCGGGAGAGCTGGAGGTGCCACGGGGACAGAGTCAGAAAAAGGGCCGCCCACAGAGCGGCGGCGGCGTTGTGCGTGCGAGCGACGAGGGCGTAGAGCGACGCAATGGTGAGCAAGCCGATGAGTGCGGCGGGCAGGCGGGTAGCCAGGATGAGTTGTTCGGGGCCTAGAAGGGCGTGGAAGGGAATGATTAGGTAGGCGTACAGGGCGGCGCGGTAGTCCTCGCGGCCGAAGGCTTCGAGGAGGACGGGCCTTGATTCGCCCCAGCGGTCCTGGCCGGTCTTGAGGATGGAGTAGGCGTCGTAGCCGTTGGATGCTTCGTCGTGATGAATCCCGGGCGGGGTGTTGCCGAGGTCGAGGAGGCGCGTGGCGGCGGCGACGGTGAGGATGGCGGCCAGGGCGAGATGTCGGCTGGTGCGGGTCATGAACAGGTCTCGCGCTCGGCCGCTTGTCTGCCTGTAAGGGGGGAAGGGACAGAGGGACGTAGGGACGGAGGGACGAAGGTGGCGGAAAAAGACCAGAGGATGCCCTGAAGGAGTTCGTCAGCGGCACTTCTCGATTTTTGTAACGTTTTATTCTGATTGACGTTACGTTCGTAATGGGCCAGGTTCGGCTTGGTTCGGGGCTCCAGATTCTTGCGATTGGAGGCTGTCGAGGCGTGGAACCGGGGTTCCCAAGAAGCAGGTCCGGATTCGGGAGTGACTTTGTCTGACTTCGTTTCCAAGTGCGATTCCACGGGGTGTCGCACGCGACACCGCTAAGCTGGGGGTGTTCGCTTCATGCCGTTTGCCCATGTATATAACCCGCGTGGTGATTTGTGAAAATCTCTGCTGGTACAGATGAGGGGTGCGGGAAGGCGGATGGCTGTGTATCGAAACGGGTCGGAGCGTGGTGTGAGATATGTGCGCTGATCAACAGGAGTCGGTAGATGAGTGACGGTTCGAGGGAGCAGCGGCCGCTGGCGGTGTTGCGGGCCATGGTGGACGCGGTGGATCGCGAGGTCCTGCAGTTGTTAGTGCGGCGAATGGGTATCGTGGGCGAGATCGCGGGTATCAAGCGGGAGCAGGGGCTGCGGGTTCGTGATTTCAAACGCGAGCGCGAGATTCTCGAGGACCGCTGTGCGCGGGCGGGGCGGCTGGGCCTGGCACCGGACGAGATCGAATCGCTTTTTCGGGTCATCCTGCGGGCCAGTCGGGATTATCAGGCCTCATTACGAGCCGAGTTGCCGCTGGATGTCGAGCCCCGGAACGTGGCGGTAATCGGCGGGCGCGGCGGAATGGGAAGCTTAATGGTGCGGCTTTTTGGCGACCTGGGGCATGCTGTGATGGTGGCGGATCTGGATGCTGATGGTGTCGCACGCGACACCGCTAAACTGGCGGAGGCGGCTGACGTGGTCGTGGTCAGCGTGCCAATCGATGTCACTGAACAGGTGATCCGGGAGATCGGCCCACGGGTTGCAGCCCGTGGGCTCTTGATGGATGTCACGTCGGTCAAACAATTTCCCATGAAAGCGATGCTGGAGTCGACGTCGGCCAGCGTGGTGGGGACGCATCCGATGTTCGGCCCCGGGGTTCATTCGCTGCAGGGGCAGCGGGTGGTTGTCTGTCCGGGT
>JAZGDL010000261.1:0-23872 GCA_036477795.1 Phycisphaerae bacterium | reverse complement strand
AGGCTTACTAATCTCCACTAGCGCGTGTGGAAATGTAAGTTGACGAACACGCGATCGATACGACCACGTTTCCGTCGTACACCAAACTCATCTCGAAAGACGAGCGGTATCACAGGCGGACACCGGTCCGGAGAAGCCAAAAAACCCGCTCCACGCTACAGGCCGATACCGCCCCACATTCCCACGACAACAATCCTGTTCACTTGTCAAAGAGCAGCCAAACATCAACGCCGAACGGGCAAACTCCAACCACCCAGTCCAGCAACTCGCGTACATTAACCCCATCGACAGAAACTGTCAACCGCAAGTCTCGATTTTTTTCGGGAGGTCTATGGCGCCATGAAATCGCCTGGCGGACCCCCAAGGCCGGCTCAGGCGCTGCTGCTGCGAGAATCCCTGCAAAGTGCTGGTGCGAGAATCCTTGCAAAGTGCTGGTGCGAGAATCCTTGCAAAGTGCTGGTGCGAGAATCCTTTCTCGCACCCATAAGTGCTGGTGCGAGAATCCTTTCTCGCACCCATATGTGGGGCAGGCTTTCCAGCCGGTCAAATGACAGGCTGGAAAGCCTGTCCCACACCGCCAGGAGGGGGGACCGAGAAGGGATTCTCGGTCCAGCGTCGCCTGCGGGACTCCCCAAGGTAGCGCCACCCCTTGTGGGTGGCGCAGCGCGAGGGTGCGCCACCCACAAGGGGTGGTGCTACAGCATAAATCTTCGGCCCCTGTAGGCCTAGGGACCCAGAATCAATCCCGAGCAGAAGAAAAACGGAACAAGGGTGAGCAGGCCGAAGGCGGCGAACGCCAAGCGGCGTCGAAAACGCCTCTGAACCCCCACGATCGCACAGATCAGACCACCCACCCAACACGCCGTGCCGGCGAAGAACATCAGCATGGCCCGGCGAAACCATGGCGGCAAGTCCCCCTGCTGAATCTGCTCGTTCAGGTACTCCTGGAGCTCCTGCGACGTTCCCTCCGGTCCGACGATCTCCTCAACTCTGGGGCCCGCGACCATCATGAAGGCCAGAAAAGAAACAAGCGACAAGCAGCTCAACCCCAGCGCCACCAGCGCCACCAGGTTGCCCCGCGTTCGGTCGACCGGCGGAGCCTCTGGCACATCCGCGGCATACTGATCCAGCACTCGGGCGGCTGGTACGCTTGAAGGCGGCTGGTAGGTCGACTCCGCCGGTGCCGTGACGGTGTTCTTGCAGTAGGGGCAGGCCACGCTTTGCGAAGCCCACTCATCGTCGATCTCGATGGGGTGCCCACAACTCGGACACAGAAACTGCAGGACCATAAATAGAAACTATACCCGCTCTTCGCGCCGGTCAACTTCAAGCATCCCGCGCATCGCTCAAGGTCGCACGGTGTTGCAGCCGATACATTGTTGCCCGTGGACCGCCATCAGCTTCGCAGCACGGAAGCCGAACCATGACCAAGCGTGAGCTCATCGACAGAATCTCGTCCGTCAACCGTTCCGCCACGCGAGATTTTCTCGCGGAATTCTCCGAGCGGGACCTGGCCGACTACATGCGGCAGCTCACCGGCCTGGGCCTGTTGCCCACGGAACACGACAGCTCGCCGGCCGACGTGGACGTACGGCCGGGGAACATCCACACCAATTGACTATTGAGGACCTGTAACAAAACCCCGCGCGGTCAGAACCGCGACCGTAAGGGAGCGGCCCCACCCACGCTGGACCCTTATTAAAAGCCCTTCTCGGTCCCACGTATGGGTGCGAGAAAGGATTCTCGCACCAGCACAACCCCGCGCGCTCAGAACCGCGACCGTAAGGGAGCGGTCTTTGTGAGACCCTCTGAACCGATTGCAACCTGCCCGCCGTGAAGCATTGCAACGGCGGATCGTTGTATTCAGTTCGGCGCCACCAGGTTCAGGTCCCGCAGATCGGTCGGCCGACGTCCGGTGGTGAACTCGGTGATATAGGCGCCTGGCTCCACCAGGAACAGATACACCAATCGGTTGCCCGCTGCCTGCAAGTCTCGCCGTTTGATCCGCGCCCACGCCCGGATGCCGCCCCGACCAGCCGCCGCCACCGCGTCGGGGAAGTACTGGATTTCGATCACCTCCCGGCCGCTCACCGGCG
This sequence comes from Phycisphaerae bacterium, assembly GCA_036477795.1. Classification (GTDB taxonomy): domain Bacteria; phylum Planctomycetota; class Phycisphaerae; order UBA1845; family UBA1845; genus JAZGDL01. Next base: position 21,776 of record JAZGDL010000261.1, on the reverse strand, counting down.
CGACCACATATTGCCCGACCACGGTGTAGGACCGGCCGGCGTCGTCTCGCAATCGGTAGTTCTGCACGGTGGTGACCGTCACATTGAGGGCCTTACCGTACATGCTCCTGGCCCGGAGTTGCTCCACCTCGAGGTGGAACAACCGCTTGTCCGAGGGGACCTCGAATCGGGAGAGACTTCGTGAGCCGCCGCCCTGGTCGGCCACATTGCCATAGACGTGTCCGCCGACAAGGGCTCCGCGATTCATCTCCAGGTCGAAATCCTGAAAACTGCTCATGACCATGGGGAGGGAGTCGCCGAAATGGGAGCTAAGCGTGCTGCGAACGCCGGAAACTCGGTCACCTCGACCGCTCCTGCCGGACCGACCGCTACTACTGGAATCGCGGCCCCCAGAGACGGTCGCGTCGCGGCCTTGGTTCCCGAGAGCCGCCGGCTCGGTCGGGGAAATATCCGATTCGGGCCGGTGCCCTCCCAGATCGGCCCGGGCCCCAATCATGTACTCGATGAAACCGGGCTCCGCGTCCACTGGAAGTTCGAAGACGAAATCCACCTCACTGCCATCGCTGGGAGTGTAAACCTTGTCGTCGGTGATTCTGACCGCGCGTCTCGGCGTGTCGTTGTCGTTGATGGCCACCGGTGCGAAGTTCACGAGTTTACCGCCCGGACGCTCGGAACCGACCAGGCGAATCTGCCGGCGGCAGAAGCGATGCCGCTGGTCCTCGTCGTGGGCTTCACGCTTCAACGCCAGTCTGACAAGATACCATTGCTTGCCGTCCGGGGGTGGTTGCGGATCATAGGAGGCCGGTGTCCCCGAACGCCGGCCACGACGACCCTTCCCCACCGTCTTGTCGAAGATGTAGTCCCGCTGCTCGACTTTCACAACCCGGATCGAACCGGGCGGCACCACATGCCGCAGTTCGTGTGGAGAGGCCTGTGCCCAGATGATCTCCTGCACCAGGTCGGGATGCTCGTCGGAGAGCCTGCTCTTGCCGCTGAACAGACCGTTGGACATCATCGAGGCAACGCCCACCGCGAAGCGATCGGGGTTCAGCCAGAGAGTGTTCTCATCGCCGGTTTCCTGGTCGATGCCGGCATGCCCCAGAAACGACCCGCCGAACGGCAGCATCTGAATGGCCACCGCCAGCATCCCGGTTGTGACGTAGGCGGTTACCAGACTCAGCGGGGCCGCACACGCTCGATCGATCAGAACCGGAATCAGCGTGGCCCGCGAGATCAGGGCGTCCATGGCCACACGCAAAACGATCAACGGAACGGCAAAGGTGGCCACAAAAGCGACCGGTATCGACAGATCACCCAACGGTCCAACCAGAAACGAAAGGGCTACATACTCGTAGGTGGCAAAGCAAATCACGGTGCACAGCAGTGTCAGAACGCACATGATGAGCGCGCTTATCACCCCCTGCAGGACCTGCATGTAGGCCACGGCCAGCAACAACGCCAACAAGAACAGCGACAGCCAATCCATCCGCCGGTCACCTCACTTACTTCGTGTCATCCCGCAGCCCGCGGATGATCTCGTCCAGGCTGGTGGTCCCGTCAATCACCTTCAACAGGCCTTCCTCCTGAAGGTAGTATGTCCTATTCTTACGGGCCTGGCCCTTGATCTGTTTGATGGGAGCCCCCCCCCCGATCAATTGACGGATATTGTCGTCGATGACCAGCACCTCGAAGACCGCGGTGCGCCCAACGTAGCCGCTGCCCTGACAGGTCTGGCAGACAATCTCTCGGCCCTTGCGATCATACACCGCCTCCGTGGGAGGACGATGGAAGTTTTCGATTTTGTCGACGGGAAGATTGGCCTTTTTCAGCAGCTTTTCATCCGGCTTGAACGACTGCCGGCATGACGAGCACAGCACGCGGACAAGGCGCTGATTGAGCACGCCCAACAAAGCCTCGGCGACCAGCTTACTGTCTTCGCCATAGCTCATCAGCCGCGAGAGCGCGCCGAACGTGCTTTTGGCTTCGATGCCCATGTAGATCTTTCGGCCGGTCCGGGCGGCACGCAGGGCAACCTGAGCGGTCTCGCGATCTTCGCATTCGCCGATGCCGACCACGTCCGGCTCACGGCGTAATACGCTTTGAAGCTGCCGGGCGTAGCTGATTCCCTCGGCGGAGTCTGCGTACAGGGCCTGGGTTATGTTATCCAATTCATACAACGGCGTGCGCTGCAGGATGTGGATGTTCTGCATGAATGCGTCGTGGGTCCGTAAGACCGCATATTGCGTCGTGGTGATACCGCTGCTTCTGGTGCCGCTTAGCAGCACCAGCCCCTTGGGTGTTTCAATAAGCTTCTTGAGGTGCTCGAAGCGTTGCGGGGCCAACCCCAACTCGTCCAGGCGCTGGCGGCTGGCGGGCTGTTGGACCTTGATGCGCAAACGTTCACTCTGCCGCGAGCCCGATGTGGTGACGTTGATCCGGCCCATCTCCTCCGTGTCGCCAAGCAGCGCGGCGAAAAGACACCCTCTCTGCGGGCGCCGTATCTCCTCCGGGTTCAGCCCGGCAAGTATCTTGATGTAGGGTATCAGGAGTTCGGCGGTCTCGGGATCCAGGGCGTCATTGCGCTCGGAGGCGACCCCGTCGATGCGGTAGACCACACGGACCTTTTCCGGGCCCGTCAGAATTTCCGCATCCGATGACCGTCGCCACAGCAAGTCAAAAATGAAGTCCTGAAGGATGGTGTACCGCTCGAATTCCGCCCGATCCTGCGGCCGGCCCACGTGGGAGCCTTCATGGTCCGCCAGATGCACCCGCTGGCCTCGGTCCAACGTCTTCGTATCAACAGTCCGGTCCCGAGCCAGCAGTCGTTTGACATGGCCGACGGTCAACACTCGTCGATCGGGCACCACCCGCCCGTTGCGATGAAACACATAAGTAAGCACCGATCCCCCACCCAGAAGTACCCAGAACGACAGCCCCAAAAAGAACGTCTTACCCGACCAGGGCACAAGAAACAGCACCGCCAATCCCGTCAGCCCCCCTGCCAGCATGATCAGGTTCCACCGCTCCCGACGCGTCTTGACCACATCGGTGTCGCGATCAGCCCACTGCATCGCCAAGGTCCAGCCTACGAAGAGAACGAACACCAGCGCGAGTTTGAACAGGTTGAAGTAGACGCCCGCAGCGGGCATGTCAGCCAAGGGAGAATCGAATTGCATGGGATTATCTTAGCCGCACAAGGCACGAAGGGGAAGAAAGGCACGAAGGGAGAGGAAGGGACGGAGGGACGGAGGGACGAAGGGACAGAGGAACAGAACCGCGACCGTAAGGGAGCGGTCCTGGGGAGAACGTCAATCGTCAATCCGCAATCCGCAATCCCCAATCGTCAATCGTCAATCGTCAATCGTCAATCCCCTTTGACTATCACCCGGCAGGATGGAATGGCCTTTAGGAACGCCCGCCCGTACGGGCGCCGCACAACCCGCCCATCCAACACCACGATCACTCCGCGGTCGCGCTTGCTTCGGATCAGTCGGCCGACACCTTGCTTGAAGCGGAGGATAGCCTCGGGAAGCTGAAAAGCCCGGAACGGGTCGCCCCCGTTCTTGCGGATATGTTCGATGCGGGCCTCCACGTCGGGACGCTCCGGCGCGGCGAAGGGCAGCTTGACGATAATCACCGTGGTCAGGGCCTCGCCGGGAACGTCAACGCCTTCCCAGAAGCTTTCCGTGCCGAAAATCACGCTGCGCTGGTCGTCGCGGAATCGCTCCAGCATGGCCGACCGGTGCATCCCGCGACCGTGCACCAGCAGATCAATGCCCGCTTCGGCAAAGAATGATTCAAGACGATCAGCGCACTCGTTGAGCATGGCATAACTGGTGAACAGCACCAGGGCCCGCCCGTTCGATTTGCGCACCCATTTGCTGATGGAGTCGCAAGCCGCCGGCACGAATTCAGCCTGCCTGCCGGGATCCGGCAGCGCCGCTTCAACGTGCAACGTCATCTGTGTCTGGTAATCAAACGGCGACCCCAGCCGCAGCTCCGCACTCTCGCAAAGACCGATTCGCCCGCGAATGTAGTCGAAACCGCTACCCCGGCCGGTCGACAGCGTGGCTGAAGTCAGCACCACGCTAGGAACGCGCGCAAAGAGCGCCTCGGCCAGCACCTCACTCAAGTCGATCGGGCGGCCGTGCAGCGAGACCCGCCGTCGCCTGGCTGAACCGACCTCCAGCCAGTACACCCAGTCCTCGTGCTCCTGCCGCAGCAACACCTCGATCTGATCGGCCAGCGCCTCCGCCCGTTCCAACTGGCTGGTCAGCTCGAAACGATCATTCTCTTCCTTCATTTCGCTGCGGGCCCCGCGAAGCGTCACCGCCAGATCCCGCAGCGCTTCCGCCACGGTCTGTTCGATCGGCGGCGGCCTGGTCAGCCGACCATTCCTGCGGCCGTTTTGAAGATGCCAGCTTGTCAGCTCTTCGAAAAAGCTCCGCGCCGCCATCCGCGCTGAGGCCACCGTGCGTATGGCTTTGTTCGCCTTGCAGCTCACCAGCACGCCGCGGCTGGTGCGTTCGTTATGAAGGGTGTTGAGCAGGTACTGAACCTGGGTGTCGGCGATACTGATTCCGAAATGATCGCGGGCCACGTTCTCGACGGAATGAGCTTCATCCAGCACCACCGCGTCGTAGTCCGGCAGCAAGGCGCTGCCCTGGGCCCGCAGGGCCAGGTCCGAAAAAAACAGCGCGTGATTGACCACCAGAATGTCCGCCCGCCCGATCCGCCGGCGAGCACGCTGAAAGAAGCACTTGCCATACGTAGGGCATCGCCGGCCCATGCAGTTGTCATGCTCGCTGCGGACGCGCTCCCATACCGCGGGAGCCGGTTGATCCACCAGATCGGACAGCGATCCGTCCTCGGTCTCAAGGGCCCAGTCTTCGATCCTCCACAGCTCGTCACGCAGCCCCTGATCGGCAAAGAGCTGGTTTTGCTTGTGACTGGCGACGGTCAGGCGGCGCAGCCCCAGGTAGTTCGATCGACCTTTGACCAGTTCGGCGGAGAACTTCTGCGGCATCGCCGACTGCAGGAACGGAATATCTTTGTTGACCAGTTGCTCCTGCAGGGCGATGGTCCGGGTGCTGATCACCACGCGCTCCTTGTGGTCGATGGCCCGTTCGATGGCCGGGAGCAGATACGCAAAGGTCTTGCCCACCCCGGTTCCGGCTTCGACGATCAGGTGCTCTTTGTTCTCGAAGGCCCGACCCACCGCCGCCGCCATTTCAACCTGCTGCGGTCTGGATTCGTAGTGGTCCAGTTTCCGGGCGATCAGGCAGCCGGGCGACAACAATTCAACGGCGTTCATGGCGACGGTCAGCCTACCACGATACCGGCGCCACCGCACGACAAGCGGTAGCGGTCACAATCCCTTTACGATACCCTCCGAGCCGCGGGATTCATCCCGCGCGCCCGTGACCTGGAGCATGCATGTGTCAAGAGCGAAACGAAGACGTCCCACGCGACGGATTGGGCTCGCCGCAAGCTTAGTGGTTCTGATCGGTTGTGCCGCACCGGGCACTCACCACAGGCCGACGACCATCGCGGATTCCGCCTTTCTGGAAGAATACGCACGAACACGTCGCTTTTCGCTCGGCCGGCCACGGGCCATCAAAATCGTGCCCGACGGCAGTGCGGTTCTGTTTCTTCGTTCCAAGGCTGCCGATCCGGTGCAGGATCTGTGGGAGTTCGATACCGCCTCGGGGCAGGAGCGCCTGCTGCTAACCGCGGAGCAGATTCTCAAGGGCGCCGCGGAGCACTTATCGGTGAAGGAACGAGCCCGCCGGGAGCGCATGCGCCTAACCGCCTCGGGAATTGCCTCCTACGTTCTATCCAAAGACGGAGACCGAATCCTCGTGCCTCTCTCCGGGCGGCTGTTCGTGGTCAACCGCACGGACGGCCAAGTCACGGAACTGAAGAGCGAACATGGATATCCAATAGACCCCAAGTTCTCACCGAACGGCCAGTTGGTCTCGTGCGTGCGGGACGGCGTGCTGTACGTCATGGACATCGCTACCGGGGAGGAATGGGCTCAAACCCCCGGCTCAGGGGAAAATGTCACGCACGCGCTTGCTGAGTTCGTCGCTCAGGAAGAGATGGGACGTCGCAGCGGATATTGGTGGTCGCCCGACAGTAAAACGATAGCCTACCAGCGAACCGACACTACCGGCATGGAGGTCATGCACATCATGGACGCAACGCATCCGGAGCGTCCGCCGCAGACCTGGCCTTACCCTCGACCCGGTAAGAAGAATGCAGACGTCACTCTAGGCCTGATACCCGTCGATGGAGGCTACACTACTTGGATCAATTGGGATCGTAAGCGATATCCCTATCTTGCCACCGTCAAGTGGAATGAGCGCGCGCCGTTGACCATCCTGGTGCAGAACCGGCGACAAACCGAACAGGCCCTTCTCTCCGTCGACCGTGAAACAGGCCAAACGTCCACGTTGTTGATAGAGTCGGATGACGCATGGCTAAACCTCGACCAGAGCATGCCGCATTGGTTCGTGGACGGCAGCGCCTTTCTCTGGACTACCGAGCGTAACGGTGCCTGGCAACTCGAATTGCGAGACCCTGCCGGACCACTCATCGGGCCGCTGACGGAGGTCGGTTTCGGCTACCGGGGATTCGTGCATCTGTTTGACACTATCGATGTTGTATGCGTCCTGGGAAGTGACGATCCCATGCAAACACACGTCTACAGCGTGAACTTCGAATCGGACGCTCCGAGGCGCTTTAGTGACGAACCAGGGGTTCATGCGGTATCGTTCGCCCGGAACGCCTCTGTCTACGTGGACACCGTCGACACGCTGGACGGCGAACGGGCCCAGATTGTGCACAGTGCGAAAATCGGGCGATTGCGTTCCGTCGGACCGAAACCTCCGTTCATCCCCAACATTGAGCTGACCACCGTCGGCCGCGATCCCGAATTCCACGCCGTGCTGATTCGTCCGCGCGATTTCGATTCCACGCGGCGTTACCCGGTGATCGTTTACGTCTACGGGGGGCCGGAACACCAGACCGTCCAGGCATCGCCCAGCCGATATCTGATCCAGCAATGGATGGCCGACCAGGGGTTTATCGTGGTCGCCTTCGATGTCCGAGGCACGCCGTCGCGCGGCCGAGCCTGGGAAAGGATCACCAAGAACAACTTGATCGATGTCCCGCTGGACGATCAGGCAGCGGCGTTGAAAGCGTTAGGCGAGAGATACCCCGAGTTGGATCTCAGGCGCGTAGGCATCTACGGCTGGTCCTTCGGCGGCTATTTCTCCGCGATGGCCGCCATGCGCCGGCCCGACGTTTATCACGCCGCCGTCGCCGGTGCCCCGGTGGCTGACTGGCAGGACTACGATACCCACTACACCGAGCGCTACCTGGGACTCCCCCAGGAAAACGCCGACGGCTACCGGAAGTCCTCCGTCCTCACTTACGCCAAGGACCTCTCGGTACCGCTGCTGATCATTCACGGAACCGCCGACGACAACGTCTACTTCACGCACAGCCTGAAGATGTCCGACGCACTGTTCCGCGCCGGCAAGGAGCACGACTTCTTGGTGCTGACCGGGTTCACGCACATGGTCCACGATCCGCTGGTCACCACCCGACTCTACACCCGAATCATCTCATTCTTCCAGGAGCACCTCCGGGAAGACTGAGTGGGACCGCTATTCGGTACCGCGGGTGACGCGTGTCCCACCTCGTTTCGAGGTGGGGGACACGATGATCCACACGCCAACATCGAACCTTGTCGTATCCCAGCCCCCACCTTCAAAGAAGGGTACGTGTTTAGCGTTCCCTGGGAAGCAATCCTCAGCCCCGTTAGGGGCGAAAGTTGGTAGCCAGGGGCGTCAGCCCCTGGCTATTCACTGGCGCCCTTTCAGGGCTATATCGCTGTACCGCAAACGCTAAACACGAACGATAAGGTATGGGGCACCCGCACCAACGCGTTCATTCGAGTAGCCGTGCCGGGTCAAACGGGTTGTGAGGGCCCGAACCGCTCTCGTCCAGGAGCATATCGGCAGCCAGGGCACCCACAGCCGGGGCGGTGGAGACCCCGTAGCCGCCCAGACCCGCCACGTGAAAGATGCGCCGGTCGCGCGGGTCGTACCCGATCACGAAGCGCCGATCAGCCGCGAAGGTGCGCTGCCCCACCCAGGAACGCATGATGCGAATCTCGCCGAGTCCCGGCTGTAGTGTGCGCACCAGCTCTTCAAGGCGGGCGGCCACCTCTTGGTCTTCGTCATAGCATCCGGGTTCAGCCGGGCTCTCATCACAGGCGCAAAGGAGCAGGCCGCCGGACTCGGGCCGGAAGTAGAGCCCGTTGGGGACGTCCCAAACGTAGGGCCAATCGGGGCGGACCGCCTCGGTGGGCGGAGTGATGAAGAGGTGCCGGTTAGTGGGGGTCAGCGGGAGCTTGCCCAAGATGCCGGCCCAGGCGCCCGCCGCGTTGATCAGCACGCCGGTGTCGATGTCTCCGTGGTTGGTATGGACCCGTAGCGGGCAGCGGACCGCAGCCGTTGGGCTGCCGGCGGAGCGGGGCGCGTCATCCCAGCCGGTCACTTCAGTGCCATAGCGCACATCAAGATCGCCCAGGTAGGTCGAGAGCAGACCGGCCACGTCGATGACGCCGTCGTCAGGGCACCATAGTCCCTGGCCACGGGCCATGGGAAAGTGGGCGGAGGCGTCGTCGGAGCCCCGGCCGATGAGGACCGACCCGGTGCGGTGGAACTCAGCCAGTTGACCCTTAACCAGTACGTCGGCACCCCGGCGGACCAGTTCCGCGATGGCGTGATCGTCCACATGGCGCCGGATCTGAGAGGCATTGCGTCCGGAAGAGTGGACCCCGGGGAGCTCTTCCTTCTCCACGACGACCACCCTGGGGGCAGCCTCCGACGTCGTCCGGGTGCGTTGCTTCAGGTAATAACCGGTGCTCGCACCGGCGAGCCCCGCTCCGACGATGAAATAGTCAACGTCCATGTCGGCGTAAGCTTATCCGAGCCCCAAGCGCCAGCGCGGGGTTTCTCGACCTCGACCCGTCGCTTGCGCTCAGGGCTCTGATCGGTCTTGCACGTTTGGGCATCGTCATGACAGTCTCCTATTATGGCGCGGGTGCCCCACCCCTTCCAGGGGTGGAGGACGGAATGCAGGAACGGAACTGACCGTGGAGAGTCAGTCTCCCACCCTCAGAGAGGATGGGGCACCGACCCACCGGCGATGCCGAACCACCTGCGTCCCCGACGTGAGTTGCGTTAGGGCAGGTGATTCATCTGCCTTCACCATCCCGCTGACACACGGGTGACATTCGCTCCACACCGGATGGTAAAGGCAGGTCAACGACCTGCCCTACCTCGCTCAGGTCGGAATGAGGTGGATGTCCGTCATTTCCATGAGAGATAAGGTGTATGTCCCCCGAACTCCCATTTGCGCACCTTTGCATGGAATGGTGTTTTCGGGTCCCCGAACCCTGGGTTCGGAGCACGCGCCAGGCCATCGAAGGGGTGTCGATTTCGGGAAACCCGATTAAATCGACAGGCCCTACAGTGATGGGATGAGTTGCGTAGGGCAGGTGATTCACCTGCCTTCACCATCCCGTTGACACACGGGTGACATTCGCTCCACACCGGATGGTAAAGGCAGGTCAACGACCTGCCCTACCCCACTTGAAGATGGTCAGGATTGGTGCTTAGATCGGGTGGGGCGTCCTCCACACAACCGATGAGCCCGGCCCGCTCAAGGCGGTCATAGCAACTTTCACCGCCTTCGTGGGCGGCGCAGTATTCTTCAAGGGCCTCGCGAACCAGGTCCGCCTCGCTCGCGCCGTTTACACGCGCCAGCCGTTCAACACGACGGCGAAGTTCTTCGTCGACCGGAATGATTCCGTTGGCGTCCATGGGATTATCCGCAAACCCGTACCTACAACTCAATTGTACGGAAAAACGCCCACCAGGTCAAACGGTCCGCGCCATCGCGCAAAGAGGACACGGCGCCCCAGGGCGACCCGCCCGACGCGTCGGTTTCATTGCCCCCAACTACCCCGCCGCCGACCGACGATGCCGATGCACCAGGGTGCCCGAGGTGAGCAGGAGCAGGGTTAGGATGATGAGACCCCATTCGGAGACGGTGGTGAGGCCCATGGGCCGGAGGACCCCGGAACGGGGTCAAAGGCCCGGTGTGCGTTGCTTAATGCGTGTCACTCAGATTCGTCGGACATCTGAGCGAGCATCTGTTCAATGTGCTTGCCCAGGGCGGGAAGATCGTCGGCAACGGCGGCCCAGACAGCCTGCGTGTCGATGCCAAAGTACTGGTGCACGAGGATGTTGCGCATTCCCGTAATCTTGGCCCAAGGAACTTGTGGGAAGCGCAGCTTGAGATCGTCGGAGACACTGCGACAAGCCTCGCCGATGATCTGCAGGTGATGGATCATCCATGTCTGAATGAGTTCGTCCGCCTGGAATGCCTGCCGTCCTCGAACGGCGTGCTTGTCGATGCGCTCGATGGCCTCCAGCACGTCAAGCAAGCGATCACGATCGTCCCTCATAGCCGAATGGCCTCGTTGAGGACACGGTCTCGAATGCGTCGGCGCAGCCCCCGTTCGGTGACGACATCGACTCGCCGCCCGAGCAGTTCCTGCAAGCGCATCAGCAGACCACCGAGATCGAGCAGGCTTCTGCCGGGATCAAGGTCCACCAGAAAATCGACGTCACTGTCCGGACGAGTGTCGCCACGTGCCACTGACCCGAAGACGCGCACGTTCGACGCCCCGTGTTCGCCGGCCACCCGTAGGATGGCCTCGCGGTGGCTCTGCAATCCGGCATCGGCAACCATGGCCCTTCGTATATTGCACGTTCGGCCCGACGTCAATCGTCCGTACGACAGATGATGCCGGGGGCGAGTTTGCTCCCCTCGCGCGGCAGTACCCACCTCCTCGAAGGCCGCAAGACGGGGCGATTCGATCTCAGCCGCCCAGCCCAGTGAAGCATGGTACCCCGGGCCCAGGCAGGAACACCAGAACGCTCGCCTACGCCGCCACCGACCGACGATGCCGATGCACCAGGGTGCCCGAGGTGAGCAGGAGCAGGGTTAGGATGATGAGACCCCATTCGGAAACGGTGGGGACGGGCGGCTCGGTGGAGTTTCGGACCTCAACATTATCGACGAACCAGCCGGGGTTGTTATTGCCAAACTGGTTTGCAATGAATTGAAATTCAATGGTGACCTCTCGCCCAGCCCAAGCCGGAGAGTTTGGGATTTGGACTTCCGCAGACTGGAGGGTCCCTGAGTTGTCTGTGGGGCAGCCAAGTCCTTCTGATGCTGGGGAATTTACATCCTCGATCGTCGCGCAGGTATTATCCCCACCGGAATCTACCTGGCGGATAAATTGAAAGGAAAGGGTATATGGAGGGTCGCCCGTTAAGAAAAAAGGCGGCGATTTGAGCCGGCCGAAACTCGTGCCCCCGGTGTTATAGTCACAGGCGCCAGGGCCGAGATTGTATGCGCCCATCTGCGTCTGGGCCAAACACTCTCCATCCTCGGCAATATGCCATAAGATTTCGGGATTGCCTGTCACCGTCCACCCCTCCGGCAAGGGGTCCCCCGTTTCAAAATCCTCAAAGAAGACGGTTTGTCCCTGTGCAAAGGAAACCTGGTTGAAAGCGAAGAATGGAAGGGAAACGAGAAAGAATCCGGGGAAGAATGCCAAAAGCCGCATTTTGCACCTCCTCACTCTCAAAAACCGGAGTGCCTCGCTTGAATCCGACCCTGCGCCAAAAGGCCAATCTACTGTAGCTTTCTACAGGACAAAAAGGAAGGGGCGAGCTGACATAATCGGCGGGTCCGCGCTCCACGTAGCGGAATCCCCGATCCGGAGCGGAAACGCCCATGATGGTGGTGCGACCGGCACGCTCCCTCACGGTCGCGTCTCTGATTAGGCAACCACCCAGGGCCACCCAGCCCGAGAATCCCTTCCTACCCCTACGATTGCGGATCAGTCGGTCGCGACCTTGACCGAGAGATTCTCAACCAACTTGGGCGCAGACTTTTTGGGCGGCGTCGGTCAGGTCCTGAGCGGTTATCAGTTGGGGGATGTCGGCTTCTTTGAGTAGCCGGCGGGCCCGTTCGACGTTGGTTCCTTCGAGGCGGACGACCACGGGGACCTTGAAGCCGACCTGTTTGGCGGCGGCGATGAGGGCCTCGGCTATGGTGTCGCACTTGGCGATGCCGCCGAAAATGTTGACCAGCACTCCTTTGACCTTCTCGTCGGAGAGGATGATGCGGAAGGCTTCGACAGCCCCTTCGGTAGTGACCGAGCCGCCGACGTCGAGAAAGTTGGCGGGATCACCGCCGTGCAGCTTGATGATGTCCATGGTAGCCATGGCCAGGCCGGCGCCGTTCACCAGGCAGCCGATGTTGCCGTCCAGGGCGATGTAGGAGAGGTTGTGCTCCTTGGCCCGCAGCTCGTTGGGGTTCTCCTCGGCGGGATCGAACATCTCGGCAAGCACCTGGTGGCGGAAGATGGCGTTGTCGTCGAAGTTCATCTTGGCGTCGATGGCCAGGACCTTGCCGTCGGGGGTGCGGACCAGCGGGTTGATCTCCGCCAGGGCGCAATCGTGTTCGCTGAAGACTTTGACCAGGCCCGTCAGTATCTTATTGGCGTCACGGGCTTGTTGCTTGTCGGTCAGGCCCAAGGCCCGGATGAGCCTGGCGGCCTGGAAAGGGAGCAGGCCCAGGTGGGGATCGAGCCACTCCTTGACGATGGCCTGGGGATTCGTGGCAGCCACCTCCTCGATCTCGACGCCGCCCTCGCGGGAGACCATGGCCACCGGGCGGTTCCTGGCGCGATCGACGACGACAGCCATGTAGAACTCGGACTCGATGTCCACGGCGCCGGCGATGAGCAGCTTCTTGACCGCTACGCCTTGGGCGGTGGTCTGTTTGGAGACCATGCGATTGGTGAGCATGAACCGGGCGGCTTGCTGGACTTCGTCAGCGTTGTTGCAGAGCTTTACGAAGCCGGCTTTACCGCGTCCACCGGCGAAGACCTGGGCTTTGACCACCACGGTGCCGCCGATCTCGGCGTAGGCGTCCCGGGCCTGTTCCACGGTCTCGACCACCTGGGATGGCGGAACGGGCACACCGGCGTCGGCGAGCAACCGTCGGGCTTGAAATTCATGGACTTTCACGACGCGCACTCTCCATTGTAGCGTCCTGTAAAGCATTCTTACCGCGACCGCTTGGAAACGCAAACCTGTGCTCGAAAAGCCCACGGATTGCAATCCGTGGGCTTTACAGGCGGATTCGCGAACGGATTAGCGCTGTTGTGTTTAACACCGCAGCATTACAATAGCGAACAACCATTGACCGGGGCGTGAAACGGTGGTTCGACGACCCACGGATTGCGATCCGTGGGCTTTGGACGAAGGTTGGCGAACGAATCAGCGCTCCCAAATGTAGGTGGATTCCTGGGGATGGGTAAGACCGGCTTGGAACCGGACATTCTTTCGTTGACGATCTGCGATCAGATCATCACTGACCGGATCACCGGCAAACAGTCGCTGATCGGCATTTTCAGCACGATTCACGCCGCGGGGTTTCCGGTGACGCACCCGCAGTTGTGCGTGCACGTGTCGATGACCGAGGGCCGTAATACGACGCCGGTGACTATCTGTATCGTGGACTCGGAGGAAGCCCGCAGGCCGATCGTGCGGGGGCAGGGGGTGGTCCATTTCAAGGACCCCCGGGCCATCGCAAACCTGTCTTTGCAATTTCACGGGCTGGTGTTCCCGGAGCCGGGCGAGTATCGGGTGCAGATTCTGTGCAATGGCACCTTGCTGCGGGAGGCCCGCCTGCACTTAGTCCAGGCACGCCGCCGCCGTCCGCCCCGGCCTGAGAACATGAACTGATCGGCGGCGTTGTAAGGCCGCACGGGTGAGGTATAATATTTTGCGGACAGCCAAACATATTACAGACATATACAGGAGGCGCGGATGAAATCGGGCGAGAATCGGAAGGAGAGTACCATGGCAGCCGGATCCGGCGGTGACCAGGCAACGATCATCGGCCCCGACGCGGTGTTCAAGGGCGAACTCACGTTCGAGAAAAGCGTTCAGCATCTCGGCCGGTTCGAAGGCCAGATTCAGACCAAGGGACACCTGCTGGTGGCTGAGGGGGCCCGGCTGGACGGCGAAGTCTCTGCCGGCAGCATTGATGTGGAAGGCGAGGTGAAAGGGAATCTTCGAGCAAGCGGAAAGATACGCCTGACCAGTACAGCCAAGCTCGAGGGCGACCTACATACGGCGCGGCTGGAGGTCGCGGACGGCGCGGTGTTTGTGGGGCGTTGCGTTGTGGGACCCAACGGCAGTGCGGAGCGGTCCGTGACAGGCGCAAAACCCTCGGAAGCAAAACCGGTGAATGCTCCAGCCAAGAGCGGCACCCCGGCCAAGCCGTAGCCTGCGGACGATGTAAGTGCCATGCCGAAGCCTTCGACGGCCCGTAGCAGCCGTCAGAAAAGTGTGGTCTGCACCCACTGCGGCGGCGCGGTCGACGTCGCCCGACGGGCTATGTCCGTGTTCTGCCCAAACTGCAAGAAGCGGCTGATCCTCGAGAATTACAAGATCAAGACCTATCACGCCAGCCGCCTGTTCGCGACCTGTGGGGATATTGTGGTCGAGAAGGGCGGGTTGGTATCGGCGCCGATTCGGGCGGAGAATCTCATGGTGCGTGGCCGGGTGCAGGGCGACGTCGAAGCCCGCGGTGTCGTTCAAGTGGCGGCCACCGGCCAGGTGCGGGGTGATATCTGCGCGACGCGTCTGGTGGTGAACAGCGGTGCCCAACTGAACGGCTTTTGTCGGATCCAACCTGAATCGGCGGACCCGCCGCATTGACCGCGTGCTCCAATGTCTGATGCGGTGCCCACACCTGTCCGCCGCCGGTTGCCCCTGACCGTTTTCTTTCCCTGTTACAACGAAGAAGCCAACGTCGAGCGCACCACGGCGCGGGCCCTGCAGGCTGCGGCCAGATTCAGCGACGATTTCGAGGTGATCATCGTCAATGACGGGAGTTCGGACCGTACCGGCGAGCTGGCGGATGCACTAGCTCGGCAGCATCCGCAGGTCCGGGCGGTGCACAATGACACCAATCTGGGCTACGGAGGGGCACTGGCCCGCGGCTTTCGCGAGGCGTCCAAGGAGTGGGTCTTCTACACCGACGGCGACGGGCAGTTCGACTTTGAGGAGATCGGGCGGCTGCTCCCCCTGCTGGACCGGTATGATATCGTCAGCGCCTACCGTGTGGATCGGAAGGATTCAGCCGTCCGCAAGCTGAACGCCTGGGCCTGGACGTGGCTTGTGAATCTGGTATTCGGCATGCGACTGCGCGATATTGACTGCGCCTTCAAGATTTTCCCGCGCGAGCTGTTCGACGCCATCGAGATGCGTTCTACGGGGGCCCTGATCGATGCCGAGATACTGGCCAAGGCCAAGAACCTCGGCTACCGCATCGGACAGGTCGGCGTACACCATCATCCGCGCATAGCCGGCGAGCAGAGCGGCGCCAACCTCAAGGTGATCGGGCGCGCTTTCGTTGAGCTTTTCCGTCTTCGCCGACATATCAAAGAGAGTACGGGGCGCGTCCGGCGTGATGATCGCGGGAATAATGCTTGACGCACACTGCGTAGACTTTATGATCGCATCGTAGCATGACAGCGCATATACATAATGGTGAACGACCCCTTGAATAGGAGGCGTGAAACTGTGGTTCGACGGACCCACGGATTGCAATCCGTGGGCTTTAGAGGAGAGTTCGCGAACGAATTGGCACTGTCCTGTTGAATTGGCGCGGGTTTATTTGTTGAACGGGAGAGCATTTTATGCGACGGATTGCACTTTCTTTATTGATGGTTATCGCGGGCGTTTCCATGGGTTGTCAGAAGGCAAAGCCGACGGCTGAGCCGATACAGTCGGCGGAGGCTGACTATGGGACGCTGCAGCCCGATCTCTACGTCACCGACAGCGGCGATATCCAACCGTACCAGGCACCGGCTCCGTACCGGGAGCCGGCCTACGCGGACACCGGTTACGCTTCGTTCGCCGGCACGCCCGACTCCTTGGCGTTGACAGCTTCGCCGGGTTCGACGCACACCGTGGCCAATGGTGATACGCTTTACGGTCTGGCGCGACGTTACTACGGAGACGCGTCACGCTGGAAGGATATTTACGAAGCCAATCGCGATGTTCTGAGGTCTCCGGATGTGCTTCTGGTCGGGCAGGAGCTTGATATTCCGTAGGGCGGCTAACACGACAGCGCAAAGTAGGCGACAAGTGCTGGTGCGAGAATCCTTTCTCGCACCCATCCGCTACGGGAATCCCTTCCCGTGGCCCGCCAGGAAGGGGGACCGAGAAGGGATTCTCGGTCCAGCGTCTGGTCGGGCAGGAGCTTGATATTCCGTAGGGCGGCTAACATGACAGCGCCGGCACGCGACAGCAGTGCAGACCATCGACCTTAGCACGTCGGTTCAATTCATTCGCGGTGTCGGTCCGGCCCGTGCTGAGCACTTCCGGTCGCTTGATGTAGAGACCGTCGGCGATCTGATTGAGCATATTCCTTTTCGCTACGAAACATTTCCCAAATCGGTTCCTATCGGACACTTGCGGTTGGACGAGGTGGCCACGGTGATCGGCACCGTCACGTCCGTCCGGCGGCGGGGCGGTGTGCGGGGTGGGAGCGTTGTGGCACGGGTGGAAGATGGGACCGGCCGCTGTTTCGCACGTTGGTTTAACGCACCCTACGTGGCCGACAGCGTCGGTGCCGGCCGGATCATTCGCATGACCGGCAAGGTGGGGACCTATCGCGACGACGCCCAACTGGTCAACCCGCGGTTCGACATCGTCGATGCCGACGGCGATCCATTTGACGAAGACCAGGATCGGTTCGAGCCGGTCTATCCAGCTACGGCGCAACTCAATTCGAAGACCATCGCACGCATCATCGCGGAAGTGCTTCCCAAAGTGACAGGATCTGTCACTGATTATCTTCCCGCATGGGTGCGCAAGAAGCGGGATTTGCCGCCGCGCCCTACGGCGGTGGCACGGGTTCACCGTCCGGTTCGGTTGGGCGACGCGACGGTGGCCCGCAAGCGTCTGGCGTACGACGAACTGCTGCTGTTTCAACTGGCGGTGCAGACCGCCCGGCACTACCGGCGGTCACGTCAGCGGGCGGCACCGCTGGCTACTTCCCCGACGATCGATGCTCGTATTCGCCAGCGCTTCCCATTTTCACTCACGGCCGGGCAGAACCAGGCAGTGGCCCAGATCGTGGCTGATCTGGCGGTCTCACAACCAATGAACCGCCTGCTACAGGGGGACGTCGGCTCGGGCAAGACCGCGGTGGCCGTTTACGCGGCCTTGGTGGCTATTGCCAACAAGCGTCAGGTGGCCATCCTGGCCCCCACCGAGATTCTGGCGGACCAACACTGGCGTAAAGTCGGCGAGACGCTCTCGGGCAGCCGGGTTCGCATCGGCAAGCTGGTGGGCGGCTTGCCCGCTAAGCAACGAGACCAGGTGATCCGAACGGCGGGCGACGGTTCGCTGCATCTGTTGATCGGCACGCACGCCTTGATCGAGCGGGACGTGCGGTTTTCCGACCTGGGCCTGTTGATCATCGATGAGCAGCACAAGTTCGGTGTGGCCCAGCGAGCGGCGGCGCGGCGTAAGGGTGAGACGCCGCACTGTCTGGTGATGACGGCGACCCCCATTCCGCGCACCTTGGCGATGACCTTTTTCGGTGATCTGGATGTCAGCACCATTCGTGATGCGCCGGCCGGTCGGAGGCCCGTTGAGACGCGCATTGTTCAAACCAGACAAGTGGGCGAAGCGTGGGGCTATCTGCGCGAGCGCATCGCCGACGGTGAGCAGGGCTATGTGGTGTATCCGCTGGTGGAAGAGTCGGAGGCTCTGCCCCTTCAGGCAGCCGTGTCGGAATATGAGCGGCTGCGGGCCGGGCCGTTGGCCGGCATTGAAGTCGGCTTGCTGCACGGGCGTATGGTGAGCCAGGAGCGGGAGTCGGTGATGGAAAGGTTTCACTCCGGGGCGATTCAGGTTCTGGTGGCCACCACCGTGGTTGAGGTAGGCGTCGACGTGCCCGCCGCCACGGTGATGGTGATTCAGCACGCCGAGCGGTTCGGCCTGAGCCAGCTCCATCAACTCCGCGGACGGATCGGACGCGGGACCCGTGATTCATGCTGTTTCATGGTAACCGACGCCCGAGAAGGTCCTGCGGTGCAGCGGCTCGAGGTGCTGCGGCGCACCAATGATGGATTTCAGATCGCCGAAGAGGATCTCCGCCTTCGCGGCCCGGGCGAATTGCTGGGCAAGCGGCAGCACGGTCTGCCCCGCTTCCGAGCGGCGGATCTGGTCCAGGACATGGATTTGTTGGAGATGGCCCGTGACGACGCGGCGAGCATCTGCGCGCGTGATCCGTGGTTACGCGCCGCGGAGCATCGGCTGTTGCGTGAGGCGTTGGTCCGCCGTTTCGGCGAACTGATGCAGTGGATAGACGCCGCGTAACAACGGCGGGTGGGTGGCCCACCTCGTTTCGAGGTGGGGAACACGATGATCCACACGCCAACGTCGGACCTCGTCGAATCATCCAGCCCCCACCTTCAGAGAAGGTGGGGCACCCGCCCGCGTAACAACGGCGGGCGCCTGGTAGGATCAGCCTCCGCCGGTTGCCAGAGTGGCCTCTGCGGCGGCGATGTTGTCGTCGAGTTCTTCCAGCAGTTCGTCGATCTGACCACGTTGCAGTTGGACGTGCTCCAGCAGTTCGTCGGTGAGTTCAGCGCCGTCGGCGGAGAGGTAGAAGCCGATTTTCTCCTTGCAGCAGAGGATCACGGCGAGGTGGATGATGGTGCCGAAGTCGCGCAACTCCGGCGCCAGCTTCTCGGGGTCCAGGTGGTGGCCGACGACGGCACGGAGCCCACGCGGGAATTTCCATTTTTGTGTCAGGGCGGCGCCGAATGCCTGATGATCGGCGCCTATGATTTCGTTCTGCAATTCGAGGAAGCCGCCCCCCGCGGCCATGCATCGCTCGACGACTTCCTTGAGCTTTTCCGGAAAGGCCTGCCGGGCGACCAGGATTCCCAGGTTGTGAATCAAGCCGGCCAGGAAGACCTCGTCGGCGGCCCCGGTGAAGCCGATGATCTTGGCGATCAGCCGGCCGGAGACGGCCACCGCGACGCTGTGCTTCCAAAGGTCTTTGGCGGTAAAGCCGCCTCCGATCTCCTGCCCCTTGAACATGCGGGAGACCGAAGCGGCGATGGCGATGTTCTTAACCGCGGACAGCCCCAGCAAGACGATGGCACGGTCCACGCTGGCGATCTGTCCGGGAAGGCCGTAGAAGGCGGAGTTGACGACCTTGAGCATCCGCGCGGAAAGCGCCGGGTCCGTCTTGATCACTTCGTGCATCTGGCGGGCGCTGCTGTTGTGGTCCTCGACCAGCTCTATGATCTTGGCGGTGACTTCAGGCAGGGTCGCGATGTCACCGCATCTGGCGAGGGCTTCATCCACGATGGGATTGCTGGTCGTCGCAAGGTCCACGGTCATGTCACGCTCCCAGACTCACTGCACGGTATCCTGGCCCGAGTGTTCAACTCGAAATAAACATCGTCGATCCAACGGCGGGAAATGAACTTCTCGCGTAGTGCAAAATCAAAAAGTGCTTCTCTTGCGGCGGCAGGTGTCATTCAAAGGCTTGCGTGCCAGGACTGCGGCGATGCGTCGACCGGCCTGCCCGTCGCCGTAGGGCGTGTTGGTCAGAGTTCTCGGACGTCGTCGCAGAGCTTGGGCGAGTCCCCGGCGAATGTCCGATAGTGACTCGGCGGCGTCGATCACCGACGGCCCGGCGCGGAGCCGTCCTTCCTGACGATCGCCCACGTTGACGGACGGTGTTCCGGCGACGGGCGCTTCGATCACGCCGCTGGAGGAGTTACCGATGAGCACCTTTGCCCCGCAGAGCATGCCTAGATACTGATCGCGGGTGAGGGACCTGACGGCGCGCAGGTGGTTTCCGTTGTCCGCGGCCCGGGCGTGCTTTTCGATGGCCCTGAGGACACCGCTGTGACCCCGATCGGTGTTCGGGTAAATGATCACGGCGTCGAGATCTGTTGCCCGCACGGCATTGAGGATGGCGGACATGACCCGGCCCTCGACGGTTGGGGCCCGGCCGTAGGCGTGCTGGATGATCAACGCGCCCGCACGGGCGGGCAAGCCGCCCGTGGCACCCGCACCCCGCCCACTTGATCGGTGTTTTGCGGCGATTGCAAACAAGTCGTCGAGCCCGGGGGCGCCCACGACGTGAACGTGTTCGGGCCTTTCGCCCATTTTGATGATGCGGCGGGCAGCGTCCCGTGTGGCCGCCAGGTGGATGTGGGCCAACTTGGTGAGGCTGTGCCGCAATTGTTCATCGAGGTCTCCCGGAGCGACGTCGCCACCGTGAACGTGGGCGACGAAGCGCCCGGTGGTGGTGGCTGCCAGTGCGCCGGCCATCGCTTCGATACGATCACCGAGAACCAGCACCACGTCGGTTCCGGCCCGTTCCAGGAAGGCCGCCACACCCCTGATGCCGCGGGCCAGGCCCTCTGCTTGATCGAGGGGACGGTCCGTCCCGCGTTGCATCGGTACGCAGACGTCAACTTTCCAGCCGTCGCTTTCGATCTGCTGCACGGTGTGCCCGAACTTTTTGAGCAGGTGCATACCGGTGACTACCAGTTGCAGTTGCAGCTGGGGGTGTTTTGCGATGGCTTCAATGGTGCTTCGCAGCAGGCCGTATTCCGCCCGGGTCCCGGTGACCACGGCGACGCGACGCCGTCGCTGCTTCCGCCGCTTCTGTCGCTGAGCGCTGCTCATGCCCTGAGCATCTCCCACACCAATGGCGTATCGGCTTCAACAGCCACGGCTGTCCGCCTGCCGAGCAGTTTGGCCATCTGCGTCGGCAACAGGCCTCTACCGGCCCTCCGCGAGGCGAGCATGTCCGCGGTGAGCGTTTCGCCCCGGCTGATATCGCGGGCGGCCACTATGATCTTTCTGCCGACGTCGCGGACTTCGCGTTCGATCCGCTGGACGGCGAGGGAGCCGGTACCCAAGGCCTGGCGGGCCTGTCGGGCGAGCCGGATGTATTCAGCCAGGGCAGGGGGCTCAAGCGACATGGCGTGGTCCGGGCCCGGTGCATGCCTGTCGAGCGTGAAATGCTTTTCCAGCAGGCAGGCGCCGGCAGCGACGGCCAGCGCTCCGGTGTGGGTCGAGGTGGTGTGGTCGCTGTAGCCCACTATGGTTGCGAAACGATCCTGCAGGGTTCGGACCGCACGCAGGTTGGCGTGGTCCATGGCGGTGGGGTAGGCGCTGACGCAGTGCAATAGCACCAGCCGTTCGCGGGCGCCGCATGCTTCGATGCGTTGGACGGCTTGGGCGATTTCGTCTTCATCGGCGGCCCCGGTGGAAAGGATGATCGGCAAGTCCGCCCCACAGGCCCGTTCCAGAAGGGCGACGTCGACCAGGTCGGTGGATGCAATCTTGATGGCGGCGGCGCCGACGGCCGCCAGGTGGGTGACGTCCGAGTCGGCGAACGGAGTGGCCAGAAAGGCAATTCCGCGTTCGGCGCAGCGGCGGGAGATCCGCCCGAAGCTTTCCATGGGCAGTTCCAATTGGCGCAGCATGGCCCGTTGCGAGGTCTGGGCGGTGCGCACGGTCTGATATGTTGCCACGGGCGCATTTGCGGTGGCC
>JAZGDL010000260.1:0-7486 GCA_036477795.1 Phycisphaerae bacterium | reverse complement strand
CTCGCTGCAGATTGATGTCGCCGACGCGAGCGTTCTTGAGTCGTGAAAGCTCTGCACTGTCGACGCACAGGAAGTTGGCGACCGCGCGGTTGGATCGTATCCCGAATTGTCTGAACGTTTGAAGGTGGTCGTTCAGCTTGTCGGATAGTTCTACGAATCTGTCGGTCACCGACCCATTAACGGTCTCAAAAAGCCGAGTGTCAACCCTGGACATAGGTACGCCTCCGTCAGGAGATCACAATTGAACAAAATCTTGGCCGATTCCAATCCTTGAGTATAATCGCAGGCCCGACGTAGTCCGCAAAGTTTTTACAAAGTTCCACTCAATTGAAGGTCGGCCAATCTCCCATGTTATCATAGTAGAAGTTTCACTTTAATACCAGTGTGGAGTAGAGGTCGGTTCGCTCCGTTTTGTCATACACCGGCCGTTTTGTGATAGACGCGTCCCAGAATCACAGTCCGGCCAGGTTTTCGGTTTCGACTCACCCGGACGTGGCAGAGTATTATAGGCAAGCGGATCGGGGGCTTCTACACCTTCGCCCGTGAAGCGAGAGATCGGTTAAGCGAGAGATATGCACAGCATGAACAGGCCGATAGACCAGCTTTGTATTGACACGATTCGCACGCTCAGCATTGACGCGGTGCAAAAGGCCAACAGCGGGCATCCGGGGGCGGTGATGGGCATGGCGGCGGTGACGTACTGCCTCTGGGACCGGTTCATGCGTCATGACCCCTGTGATCCGGAGTTCGCCAATCGCGATCGTTTTGTGCTGTCCATGGGGCATGCTTCGATGCTGCTGTACAGCACGCTTTATCTGACGAGGTACGACGTTTCGCTGGATGACCTCAAGAGTTTCCGCCAGCTCCACTCCAGATGCGCCGGGCACCCCGAATCGAAACTGATCGGAGGCGTGGAGACGACGACGGGCCCGCTGGGGCAAGGGGCGGGCAACAGCGTGGGGATGGCCATCGCGGAGCGCTGGCTGGCGGCGCACTTCAACCGAGGCGGGCACGAAATCGTCAACTATCTGGTGTACGCGTTTTGCGGCGACGGCGACATGATGGAGGGCGTGACCAGCGAGGCAGCCTCGCTGGCTGCCCACCTGGGCCTGAGCAACCTGATCTGGTTCTATGACGACAACCATATCTCGATCGACGGCGACACCGAGATCACGTTTTCGGAAAACGTGGCTGCCCGGTTCCTGGCCTACGGCTGGCGAGTGCTCAACGTGGGAGACGCCAATAACGTTGATGAGATCCACGTGGCGATCGAGTCTGCCCGGGCGGAGGCTGATCGGCCGTCGTTGATCGTGGTCAACAGCGAGATCGGGTACGGCAGCCCGAACCGAGCAGGGACAGCCAAGGCCCACGGGGAGCCGCTGGGTGTCGAAGAGGTGCGCCTGACCAAGCAGGCCTACGGATGGGATCCGGACAAGACGTTTTACGTGCCTCCCGAGGTGGCGGCGCACATGGGCGAGGGGGCGATTCGCCGTGGAAAGGAACTCAAAGGCGATTGGCAAGAGCGGTTCGACGCTTATGCACAGGAGCATCCGGAACTGGCTGATCAATGGCGACGAATGCAGCGCGGCGACCTGCCGGAGGAGTGGGCCCGGGATCTGCCCGCATTCGAGGCGGATGCCAAGGGCCTGGCTACGCGATCGTCGAGCGCCAAAGCGCTGGAGGCCATCTCGGCGAACATCCCGTGGATGATGGGGGGTGCGGCTGACCTGGCGGCGTCGACGAAGACGAAGATCCCCGGCGCCGGGATGTTTCAGAAGGACAATCCGGAGGGTAGGAACTTGGCGTTCGGCATCCGTGAGCATGCCATGGCTGCCATCGTGAACGGCTTGACGTTATCGAAGATACGAGCGTTCGGTTCCAGCTTCCTGACGTTCACTGATTACTGCCGCCCCTCGATCAGGTTGGCGGCGCTGGCGGGATTGCCGGCTATCTTCGTGTTCACGCACGACAGTGTGGGACTGGGGGAGGACGGCCCCACGCATCAACCGGTCGAACAACTGGCGTCGCTTCGGGCCATGCCCAACATCGACGTGATTCGTCCTTGTGACGCGAACGAGGCTTCGGTGATGTGGAGGCACATCATGTCACTGAAGGATCGGCCGGTGCTCTTGGCCCTGACGCGTCAAAGTGTACCGACGTTGGATCGCAGCGGCCTGGCTGCGGCGGCAGGCGCTTTGCAAGGTGCCTATGTGCTGGCGGATTGCGAAGGAACCTGCGACGTCATCCTGATGGGAAGCGGTTCGGAGGTGCAGCATTGCGTGGGGGCGTGGGAGCGGCTTAGCGCAGAAGGGGTGAAGGCCCGAGTGGTGAGCATGCCCTGTTGGGAACTTTTTGAACGGCAGGACCGGGCCTATCGGGATTCGGTATTGCCCCCGGAGGTGACAGCGCGCGTTTCAGTGGAAGCGGGGTCGACGCTGGGCTGGTCGCGTTACGTCGGAATCGAAGGATCGTCGATCGGATTGGACCGATTCGGCGAGTCCGCTCCGCTGGCGGAGTTGATGAAGGAATTCGGGTTCACCGCGGATAATGTGGTGCAGGAGGCCAAGCGGCAGTTGGCCCGGTCGGCGGGGGGTGTGGGACAGGCTTTCCAGCCGGTCAAATGACAGGCTAGAAAGCCTGTCCCACATTAAGTGTGAAGGCAGGCGAACGCCCCGCACCAACAACCCCGTTGGGCCAACGGCGTTGTTGGTGCGGGGCAACCGCCTGCCCTACGCGGAACGTACCAAGGAGTATGATAGTGAACTTGCGCATCGGGCAGATCAGCGCGTTGGGCCAGTCCATCTGGTGTGACAGCATCAGCCGATCGTTGATCGATTCGGGCCGGCTGAGCAGTCTAATCGATGACGGTGTGGTGGGAATGACGTCGAATCCGACGATCTTCCACAAGGCCATCTCAGGCAGCAGCGATTACGACGGCGCCATCGAGAAGTTAGTAGCCGCGGGCAAGGATGCCCCAGGGGTGTATGAAGCGCTGACCGTCACCGACGTCCGCGACGCGGCGGATTTGCTGCGGCCGGTGTTCGACCGGACCGACGGAGTCGATGGACGGGTGAGCCTGGAGGTGAACCCGCATCTGGCCCACGACACGCAGGGCACGGTGGCGGAGGCGCGGCACCTGTTCAACACGCTGGATCGACCGAACATCCTTATTAAGGTGCCGGCTACCGAGGAGGGCATCGGTGCGATTGAAACGCTGATCAGCGAGGGTGTCAGCGTGAATGTGACGTTGATCTTCTCGCTAGAGATGTACGCCAAGGTGATGGAAGCGTACATCCGCGGATTGGAGAGTCTGAGGAAACCCACGGATTCGAATCCGTGTTCTTCTGGAGAGGTTTCGGGCGTGGTTTCGGTGGCGTCGTTCTTTGTGAGCCGGATCGACACGCTGGTAGACAAGAAACTGACAAAGTTGATGGACGAGGATCCGAGCCCAGAGCGCCAGCGACGTGTCTCCCCGCTTTTGGGCAAGGCGGCGGTGGGCAACGCCAAGCTGGCCTATCAAAGATACAAGGCGGTGTTTCACGGTGAGCGCTTCGCCAAGATGCGCCGCCAGGGGGCCCGCGTGCAGCGTCCGTTGTGGGCCAGCACCAGCACGAAGAACCCGGCCTACTCGGATACGTTGTACGTGGACACGCTGATCGGGCCGGAAACGGTGAACACCTTGCCGCTGGCGACGATCGACGCGGTGAAGGATCACGCGACGCCGGCGCTGACCATCGAAAAGGATCTTAATGAGTATCGTGAATCGATGGAGGGCATCGAGGCCGGCGGGGTGAGCATGGATGAGGTGACCGGCGAACTGATTGCCGCCGGCGTCAAATCGTTCGCGGATTCGTTCGACTTGTTGATGAGCGACATTGAAGCGAAGGTGGCGCGGGAAACCCACGGATTCGAATCCGTGGGCTTCCAGGGGTAGTTGTTGAAGTCTGCGCGTGCAGACGCGAATCGGTCGGATCTTGAGCTGACCGGAGGGACCCACGGGTTGCGACCCGTGGGCTTTAGGACCATGACCGACCCTGCGACCATCGTTATTTTCGGTGCTTCGGGCGATCTGACCTCGCGGAAACTGATCCCGGCACTGTTCGACAACTTTCGCAAGAACCGGCTCTCGCCGCAGACTCGGATCTTGGGGTTCTCTCGAACGAAGATGACCGACGACGAGTTCCGCGACAAGCTCTATCGGTTCTCGCGGGAGACATTGGGCCGTGACTGTGACGCCGAGAGGTGGTCACGATTCAGCTCTATGATTCATTATCTGCCCGGGGACCTGAGCCGGGCAGCGGATTACGAACGGCTCAACCAGACTCTGGAACGGCTGGAAGGCGACGGTGAGAGCGGACGTCTATATTACCTGGCCATCGCGCCGTTGTTGTATCCCATGGCCGTCAAGAACCTTGGTGATGCGGGTATGGCGCAGGAGAGTGAGGGTTGGCGGAGGGTGGTCATTGAGAAGCCCTTCGGGCGCGATCTGGCGTCGGCGCAGGACCTGAACCGCCAGGTGCACGCGGTGTTCGACGAGCGTCAGGTGTACCGCATTGACCACTATCTGGGCAAGGAAACGGTGCAGAACCTGTTGGTGTTCCGGTTCGCCAATTCAGTGTTCGAGCCGGTCTGGAATCGGAACTACGTGGACCATGTTCAGATCACCGTAGCAGAGCGCGTGACGGTCGGGAATCGTGGGGCGTACTACGACACGGCCGGAGTTCTGCGAGACATTTTCCAGAACCACATGATGCAGGTGTTGGCGCTGGTGGCGATGGAGCCTCCGTCGCGGTTCGAGGCCAACGCCCTGCGTGATGAAAAGGTCAAGGTGCTTAATGCAGTGCGGGTGCCGAAGGCGGCGACGATCGAAAACTGCTCGATCGTGGGGCAATACGCGGGATACCACAATGAACCCGGGGTGCCGGCTGATTCGGTGACGGCGACCTATGCGGCGTTGCGACTGCACATTGATAATTGGCGATGGAAGGGTGTTCCGTTCTATCTTCGAAGCGGCAAGGCGCTGGCCGGCAAGACGACGGAAATCATAGTTCAGTTCCTGCGGCCGCCGCACCTGATGTTCGACGTGGGCGAGGAGGGTGAGCTGGAATCCAATCGGATCGTGATTACGGTTCAACCTGACGAAGGAATCCGGCTCACTTTCCAGACCAAGCTGCCGGATCAGGGCATGACGCTACGCACGTCGGAATTGGAGTTTCTCTACAGCGATGTACATGCCCATGAGACGATTCCGGACGCGTATGAACGACTGTTGCTTGACTGTCTGAACGGAGACGCGTCTCTGTTCATTCGCAGCGACGAGATTGAATTGGCCTGGCGGATCATAGACCCGGTCATCGACGGTTGGGAGCGTCGCGGCGAAGGTGCCCTGCCCATGTACAAGCCGGGGACGTGGGGCCCGGTCGAGGCTGACCATTTCATGGCGGGTGAGGGACAAGGGTGGATCAATGACGCAGCCGGTCAACAGGCGCGGGCGCCGTAGCGCCACCCCTGGTGGGTGGCGACAGACAGTACAGGTGCTCCCGAACGCCGCGGGTGCGGCCGCCCGGGCGGCTGAACTGTTCGTCGAAAGCGCAGCCGGAGCCATCAAAGCGCGGAATCGGTTCAACGTCGCGTTGGCCGGCGGGAACACGCCGCGGGCGATGTACACCCTTCTTGCCGACGAGACGCGGTTCGACGTGGATTGGCCGCACGTGGACGTGTTCTTCACCGATGAACGGTGCGTTCCGCCGGACGATCAAGCCAGCAATTACCGTATGGCGGCGGAGGCCCTGCTCGGTCATGTGAACGTGTGTTCAAACTGTGTGCACCGTATGGAGGGCGAGTACGGTGCTGCGGCTGCGGCTGCACGGTACGAGTCGGTCCTGCGCGACCACTTTGCGGACGATGATGATCGTTTCGATTTTGTGTTGTTGGGCATGGGGGTGGACGGACACACGGCGTCGCTGTTCCCGGGAACCGAAGGCCTCCAGGTCACGGACGCGTGGTGCCACGGGAGTCCAGTGCCGGCGCTTGACACTGAACGGGTGACGCTCACCTACCGGAGCATCAACGCAGCCAGGCGGATCGTTTTTCTGGTGACCGGATCGGCCAAGGCTGTGACGCTATGCGAGGTGCTCACCGGGCCGGTTGAGGTAGAGCGCCTTCCGGCACAGGGTGTTCGTCCGACAGACGGGGACTTGTTCTGGATCGCCGATGCGGAGGCGGCCGCTTCGCTGCCGACAGCTTTTCGGGGCGAACAGTGCGAGAAAGGATTCTCGCACTAGCGGATTCTCGCACTAGCGGATTCTCGCGCCAGCGAAATGGTGTAATTGGGACACGGTGGGGGATGACGGAGCGGAGATCACGCATCCGGCGTCTGCCAAACGACAAAGTCATTGCCGGCGTCAACGCGTCAGTCGAACAGTGGCGGAGCAGAAGCACTCGGAGCGGTGGGAGCTTATTTCCCGCCCTTCGAGGCTTTCAATTCCCGGCCGATTTCGTCCATGGTCTCAGCCAGTTGGGTGAGCTTGCTCAAGATGAGCAATACGCAGCCAAACATCCCCATCAGCGCGATGAATTGAACAGCAGTCATGTAGTCCATGTGGTCATCTCCGTCCCCAAGTTGACGTCGACATCTTGCCCTGATTGACAAGTAAAGCGGGAATCATAGTTGAATTCCCAGGTGTCGACAATCCCAGAATGGCAAAGGCCCCAACCTAGCCAAACCACCTCTCTTCACAGCGGTGCCCAATTGGCAATCTAGCGGGTGATTCGGGTTTTTGCGTGGAAACTGGCGGAACCTCCGGGCTCCGACGGTGTCTAATACGGCGGTCAGATAAGAAAACCACTGTTTTCAAGGAGACAAGCCGTGAGCACGCTTCGTATTGGCTTCGCTGTCATTGTATCCACGTTGACCCTGTGCAGCCAGATGGTTCAGGGGCATCAGACAGAACCGCTGCCCGGCGGTGAGCTTCGCATCATCACTCCGGAAGGCGGACAGGCGGGAGTATGCCCGCTGCGCCACACCGATGTGAAGGCGGATATTATCGGGTTTGTCAGCCGCGTGCGCCTGCGGCAGGTTTTCTATAACCCCATCGACACGAAAATCGAGGCTGTCTACGTCTTCCCGCTGCCGCAGAACGCTGCGGTCGATGACATGGTGATGACCGTTGGCGAGCGGCGCATTGTGGGACGGATCAAGCCGCGCGACGAAGCCCGGGCGATTTATGAGGCGGCGCGGGCGGCGGGACACGTGACCGGCCTGCTGGATCAGGAGCGGCCCAACATATTCACCCAATCGGTTGCCAACATCGAGCCTGGCGTCGAAGTGGTGATCGAACTCAGCTACGTGGAGACACTTAAGTATGAGGAAGGCGAGTTTGAGTTTGTGTTCCCGATGGTGGTGGGCCCGCGGTACATCCCCGGCGGCGGCAGCGCTGAGGCGCCGATGACCAGGGGCCGACCGACGCCCGAGGTGCCGGACGGC
>JAZGDL010000026.1:0-2759 GCA_036477795.1 Phycisphaerae bacterium | reverse complement strand
CCTGGCCGGTACGACCCGACTTACGAAGAAGGAGGCCTAGATTATCCGTATGCCTACGTCCGGTGGACCGAAAACCGGAACATGCAAGCCTACCTCGAGTGTCTGGCCATGAAACGATGCCAGATAGAGCCGCTTCTTGCTGCGGTCCACCCAGTCGAGTCTGCTCGTGAGGCTTATGCGTGCCTGCAATCGGATGGGGGACGCCCACTCACCGCACTCTTGCAGTACGCGGCGGCAAGAGGAGATCGGCCCGCCCGCTTATCACGCAGTGTGACGGTGACAAGAGCGCAACCTGCGGCGGATCGCGTCCGCGTGGCCATCATCGGCGCCGGCAGCTTTGCCCGTAGCACGCGTCTTCCAAACCTGCACGAACTGCGGGATCGGTTCACGCTGGCGGCAGTCGTGGCCCGCACGGGTGGCAGCGCTCTGGCAGTGGCGCGGCAGTACGACGCTACGCGAGCCGTAACCGATTACAAGGAAGTATTGGAAGATCCGGTCGTGGACGCCGTTCTTATCTGTACCCGGCACGACTTACACGCGCAACTGGCTGTGGAGGCTTTGTCGGCCGGGAAGCATGTATTTGTGGAGAAGCCGCTGGCACTAACGACGAGGGAAATCGAAAGGTTGGAGGAGTTGCTCCGCCAACTCAACGAGAAATCCGACGCTCCAACGCTCTTCGTAGGCTACAATCGCCGCTTCAGTCCATGTGCGCGCCGCCTGCGGGAACTCCTGACCGATCGTACGAACCCGTTCCAGGCCTACTACCGCATGAATGTGGGCCCCCTGCCATCCGATCACTGGGTGCATGGCCCTGAAGGAGGCGGCCGCATTATTGGTGAAGCGTGCCACATCTTCGATCTCTTCACATTTCTAACCGGTGCCCGGGCGACGGAGATTTCCGCGCATGCCATGATTCCTCGAACATCAGCGACGCGGGCGAGGGACAACTTTACGACGACGATCCGGTTCGCAGATGGTTCAGTGTGTACGCTCTTGTACTCAGCGCTAGGCGCGGAAGACCTTGCCAAGGAATACGCGGAGGTCTACGCCGACGGCGCGACCTTTGTCCTGGACGACTACCGTGCCCTGAGGGTCCATGGCCGTCGTGACGCCGGCATTGCACGGGGGAAACAGGACAAGGGACACCTGGCTGAGCTGGAAGCATTTTACGACCAAATCACCGGGCGTCGGCCCGTGGTCATGGGGACCGAAGAGCTATTGGCAGCAGCACGCATCAGCCTGGTCGTTGACAGCCAGGTTGTTGGGGGTGACCCGGGGCGGTCCGTCTCCAGCGTATAGGACAGGCACATGTGCGGAATTGTGGGCGTTTTCGACTATGGCGGTCCAGGGGGATTAGATGAGGCTGTCCTGATCCGTATGCGGGACAGTATGCAGCATCGGGGACCCGACGACGAGGGTGTCTACGTGTCCACGGATGGACGAATGGGCCTCGGGCACCGGCGCCTGGCAATCCTCGATCCCAGTTCCGCGGGGCGGCAACCTATGTCAACGCCGGATGGGAGGTATTGGATAGTTTACAATGGGGAGATTTACAACTTCCGGGAGTTAAGGGGTGTCTTGGAAGCTCAAGGCCACCGATTCCGTTCGCAAACCGACACAGAGGTCCTTCTTGCCCTTTACGCGGAGGAAGGGCCAAAGATGCTCCATCGGCTTCGGGGGATGTTCGCCTTTGGGATTTGGGATGGGGTGGCCCGGCGGCTCTGGTTGGCGCGCGACCGAATCGGCATCAAGCCTCTCTACTACACGACGCACGCTGGCCGTTTCCTGTTTGCATCGGAGATCAAGGCACTTCTTGCCTTTCCGGGTATTCATCGAGCCGTGGACGTCGAGGGTCTCTATCATTACCTCTCATTTCTGTGTACGCCTGCCCCTGGCACGTTGTTCGCCGGAATCAGAAAACTTCGCCCTGGGCATACCCTGACGGTCGAGGCAGACGGGTCGGTCCGGGAAGAGCAGTACTGGGACGTTTTCGACCATGTGGTGCCGGTGCGAGGCGACTCCGCTGAAGAGTTGACCGAGCGCCTCCTCGACCTTCTCCGCGAGTCAGTCCGCTACCGGATGGTGAGTGATGTGCCATTTGGCGTGTTCCTCTCTGGCGGAATCGACTCGAGTACCACAGTGGCGCTCATGGCCGAGCACATGGATCGACCGGTGGAAACATTCTCGGTGGGATTCGAGGGTGAGGAACATTACAACGAATTCAATTACGCCCGCCGGGTGGCCGCCCGCTTCGGAACCGATCATCGTGAGGTGCGTATCGGGGTTCGCGATCTCATCGGCTTCCTGCCCTCACTGATTCACCACCAGGACGAGCCGATTGCCGATCCGGTCTGCGTGCCTGTGTATTTTGTGGCGAAGCTCGCGAAGGAACACGGCGTGACCGTCTGTCAGGTTGGAGAAGGGGCTGACGAGTTATTCTGTGGATACCCCTACTGGCGTGCAATGCTGCGTGCCATGCGCTGGGACCGGTGGTTTGGGCGGCTGCCTTTTGCTCTTCGGCGGTTGGCCCCACCGGTTGTTCGCGCACTGGGGCGAGACGGAACCCATTCTTCCGAGGTCTTGCGCCGAGGGACAGCGAGGGAAACCCTTTTCTGGGGTGGGGCCGAGGGGTTCTCCGAAGAACAGAAGCGGCGGTTGCTTCGACCGAGTGTTCTGGAACGCCTTGGCACGCTCACCTCTCACGAGGTGGTTGCCGCTTACTATCGGCAGTTTTGTGAGCGAAGCCCCATGGCGGATGA
>JAZGDL010000259.1:0-3822 GCA_036477795.1 Phycisphaerae bacterium | reverse complement strand
AGGATTCCCTTGTGGGGTTTCACCTTGAGGAATTGGAACAGCTCCGGGTGTTTCAGCGGGAGCTCGATGACTTCGCGGACGGTTTGGAGAATGTCATCTATTCCGCCAATGTCGTCGAACTTCACAGCTGGGATAAAGCGGCGTGTTGGAGCTTCCTCTTGTTGTTGTTCCTCGTCACCCCAGACCCCGAACGCTAAGTGCATTCTGTCGTCTTCGAACTTCTTTGGCACGATGCCAACGGGCTTCTGCTCTATGGTTTGTCCCTCGGTACCCTGCTCATGTCGGATTTGCCAGTTGTCGGAATCTGTTACGTCTATGGTGTCAGGAAGCCCGCCAACAGCGGCCGCGGCCTTCTTGAGGTCGAACACCGGACAGAGATCCAACTTCTTCAGCTTCGCCTCACGGTTCAGAGCTGCCATGATTGCGTGCTTGTCGATTCGCCACACCGTCGGGGAGACGAACGTCCCGAATTGGAACCAATACCGGTGCCGACCGTCTAGGTAGTGCGGAGAAGAAGGCAAGTATCGATTGATGATGTCAAGAAACTTGCAGCCCCAGCCTTCCGTGTCTCCATACAGCCGACAGTGATCATCTGGGATGACAGCAGACGCGTACTGGTTGCCGCACTCCGCGACCATGATAAGTTGCCGCAGTGCGCTAAATTCGACCTGCGACCCGTCCAACAGCAGTTCACTTCCTTTCCATCCGCGCACAACGGTCCAAAGGGTTTCAACTTGCTTATACCGCCTGCGGAATTCCTGTTTCGTAATGTGGACGCTGTTGACTCCAACCTTGCCGCGTGCGGGGGTAAGGGACGCCAACCTCTTGGCCTGACGGATGGCCTGCTTGAAGTTCCTGGAGGTTGACTCTGGAAACTTGATTGTGACGAGGGACTTCATGGTGTGTGTTCCGTGTTTCGTCTAGTCGAGTAGAGCCCTCGTGCACGTGAGCCGTCGGGTGGAGCTGGCCAGCGTACCGACCTCCCACTGTCCCTGCTGCTCAGCCTGGGTCAGCGCCTGTGGGCTCGGGTAAGGCATCGCCACAGCTCCAGCTGCCGGTGCCACTCCGGCTCGCTCATGATGGATCGCAGCTGCCGCTCGCTGACCGGATCCCGGCCCGTTGTGGTCAGCGGCAGCCCGAGGATCGCCTCCTGGATCGGGGGCCCGAGGAGCACCAGGTTCATGATCTGGGTCATCCGTGCTCGGGTGACGCCCAACATGCGAGCTGCCGCAGCCATGTTTTTCAGTTCCCCAGTGCGAATCATTCCATCGACCGTATACGCAACGCCGAGCAGTCGGGCCACACGTGGGATGCGGCCTCGAGATGACGGCTCGGCGCGCCTTGTTGAGCCAACGCCAAAGCTGACGCTGTAAGTCGATTGGGGCAGCGCAGCGGTCTTCACGATGATTCTCCCAGTTCGGAAGCCAGCTCCCCGAATCCCGAGAGCCGCCACGCGATGGCCAGCTCCTGGGTCGACGCGTCGTAGTCGATTCGTTCGATCAGCAGCTTCAACATCCGCTCGCGCTCGGGCATCAGCAGCGCGTCCCAGATCGGATCGAACGCTTCCAAGGCCCGGGCTAGGTCGTCCCGGTCAATCGCCTGAGCATCGAAAGTCGCTAACTCGTCCGGAATCTCCTGTTGGCGGGTCTCAAGCTTGGCCCAGTGCTCCTGCGCCTTGTTCAGTTCGCTGGCGATGGCATCGGCGGCGGGACCGTTGGAACGGGATAGTGCACGGACCAGCCGCTCGACATCGGCGCGGGCGGTGACGAGACCCCGCTCCAGCCGTTTCTTCTCGGCCTTCAGGCCCCGCCGCAGAGCCTTCACCTGTGCTACCGCCTGACGGAACGTCTCCTCCTGCAGTTCGAGGTTGGCCCCGATCCTCTTGATCTGATCGACGATGAACCGCTCGACCTTAGCGGCCGGGATCGATTTGGTCGGGCAAGTATCGTGACCACGTTTCTGGGCCTTGGAGCATGTGTAGTAGCGGTACAGCCGTCCACGCGGCCGGCTCCAGGTTGGGACCATGGCAGCGTCACACGACGTGCAGCGGAACAAACCGCGTAGCGGGAACGCCTGTCCGTTGCGCGCTGACGCCCCGCCAGTGGTCCGGTTCTCCCCCATCAACCGCTGCGCCTTCTCGAACAGCGCCTGCGGAACGATGGCCTTGTGCTCACCGGGGAAGGTCTCGGCGCCGAGCCTCTGCCTGCCGATGTTGAGCGGGTCCATAAGCAGCCTTCGCAGGCTGATCCTGTTCCACTGACCGCCGCCGCAGCGACGGCCAGTCTTGGCGACCCATTCCTTCTGCCGCCAGCCTCGCCGGTTGAGTTCCTGGGCGACACGGACCAGCGAGGCTGTGTCCGCGTACAACTCGAAGATCGCCCGGACTAGTTCGGCTTCGTCCTTATTCACCACCAGGCGGCCGCCTTCGATTGCGGTGTCGTAGCCCAAGGGTACGAAACCGCCGGTCCACTTGCCGCGCCGACGCGCTGACTCGATCTTGTGCCGGGTCCGTTCAGCGCCCAGTTCGCGCTCGTACTGCGCGAAGCTGAGCAGCACGTTCACCATCATCCGCCCGTGCGGCGTGGTCGTGTTGATAGATTCGGTGACCGAGACCAGCGCGATGCCGTGCTGCTCCAGGAATTCGTGGACCGCCAGGAAATCGCCAAGCGAACGGCTGAGGCGATCGAGCCGGTACACAACGACCGCGTCAAACCGCCCGGCCTCGGCATCCTCCAGCACGCGCCGGAGCGCAGGACGGTCCGTAGTCCCGCCACTGAATCCACCGTCGTTGTAGCACTCTGGAAGAACGTACCAACCCTGGTCGGCCTGGCTATCGACATAGGCTTCGGCCCGCTCCCGCTGATTGTCGAGGGAGTTGAAGTCTCGGCCCAAACCCTCGTCCGTGGACTTGCGGGTGTAGATAACACAGCGGACTCTGGCCGGGTGGATGGCTTCCGCAACAGCAGACCGGTTCCGACGCACTCGGGGCATCAGCGCCTCTTCCTTTGGGTCAGGCCGAAGAACAGCAGGCCGTTCCACCTCTGCCCGGTGACCGCCCGGGCCACCGCCGACAGCGATCGATATTGCCGACCCTCCCACTCGAATCCGTCCTCACGGGTCAACACACGGAGCTCGCGGTCGTGGTACTCGCGCGTGAGAACTGTTCCCGGTGACGGTAAGCGAGGATCGCGGACGGGGCGCTCGGGCTCGGCCTGGAGCTTCGCCGCCTCGCGGGTCACGGAGATCGCTGGCCCAGGCGTCCTGGCGCGAATGAATCCTGCGTGAGGCTCTACAACCTCGATCCGGGCCTTGGCCCAGTCCGAGAGACCGCCATAGGCTAGCTCTTGGACCCGCCAAGCCAGCCGTTTCCACAGATAGTCCCGATTTCGGCTGCGGGTGGGCCCGCCGTACAGCCGCTCCCACTCTCGGCGGAGCTCTGCCACAGTCATCTGGCGGAGACGCTGGATTTCACGAAGCAACCGCTTGTCCATCCTGCTGGTTTTCCTGGACAACAGGAGGGCTCGGGTGGCGCGGAGAGTCAAGGCAATTCTGCCGGCTGGGGCAGAGAAACGGCGACTTTTCAGCCTTTTTGTGTCAACATCCCCATAGGGACACGCCCAGGAGCGGCTTCGGCCCTCACGATTGGTAAACCACGACATGCGGCACACAATCGCCTTGGTCCTCAATGATGATGGGCATTCCGGGGGCACGTCCCGGGTTCCCCGACGCGTCAATGGGCATTCCATGGGCACGTTTCGACCCGAAAAACGCCATCGGCGAGCACGGTCGCAGCAGCCAATCCTGACCTAACTTGTTGAACGG
>JAZGDL010000258.1:0-9306 GCA_036477795.1 Phycisphaerae bacterium | reverse complement strand
ACGTGTCCAAGAGCGGGGCCACCACGGTTTTCCTGCGCGGAGAGACCGGAACGGGCAAGGACCTGATCGCCAGAGTGATTCATTACAATTCCGACCGGGCCCCCAAGCCCTTCATGAACGTCACTTGCACGGCGATTTCGGAGAGCCTGCTGGAGAGCGAACTCTTCGGACACGAACGCGGGGCCTTCACCGACGCTCGATCGCAGAAGAAAGGGTTGTTTGAGTTGGCCGACGGTGGGACCGTCTTTCTCGACGAAGTGGGCGATATGCCTCCCACCCTGCAAGCCAAGCTGCTTCGATTCCTGGAGGATCGCACTTTTCGAAGGGTCGGCGGCACGGAGGAGATCCGCGTCGACGTACGAATCCTGGCCGCCACCAATCGTGATATTGAAAAGGCCCTGGAAGAAGGTGCCTTTCGCCGCGACCTGTTCTTTAGACTCAACGTGGTGTCCATCGAGCTGCCCCCGGTGCGTGACCGGGGCGATGACGTTCTGTCGCTGGCCCAGTTCTTCGTGTCCAACTTCGCCTCGGAATTCAAGAAGGAGGTGACCAGTATTTCCGAGTCGGCCCAAGAGAAACTCCGCGCCTACCAGTGGCCGGGCAACGTACGCGAACTGAGAAACGTTTGCGAGCGTGCCGTTCTGCTGGGCAAGGGTTCCAGGCTTGAAGCGGAAGACCTTGTCCTGGGCCGGGTCCAGCCGGACGGGGCCGCGGTAGTTCCAGGTGACTTCAGGCTACCACCGGGCGGTATCGATCTCGAGTTGCTCGAAGGCGAACTTCTGAAGCAAGCCCTGGCTCATGCTGACGATAATCAGACCAAAGCAGCCAGACTGCTGGGACTTTCACGAAACACCTTTCGATACCGCCTGGAAAAACATAAGCTCCTTTGACTTGCACTCTGGCAATAGTGGCAAATCACACAGTTGGTGCGTGATTTGCCGCATACCCTCCTTGCATGGCCCAAGCCCACGGATTCAATTCCGTGGGTTTCCCCGCCGTGCCACAGCGTGAAGGGTGTTTGGCAGCCCCTGGCGGAAACTTAAGGACCATATCCGGTCCGGCATGCCACGTGCTAGTTATGACTGATGCAAACACCGGAGTTGGCGGCCTCATAACCCTCAATCTTCAAATCCCACTCCGGCCCGAACAATGAGGGTGCCGCCGACTCCGGTCATTTTTTTTCGCCGCGTCGGGTAAGGTCAGAGCGTGCACAACCACAAGCGCTAACCGAGCCGCGACCGTCAGGGAGCGGTCACGCGACGGAGCACGCCGCTTGGCAATCACTATCGACGTTGGCCAAAACTCGCATCTGCACGAGACATCACACTATATCCCGAACTTGATGGCCACACCGCAAGCGCTGATGGCTAATCCCGCAACGGCGTGTGAGTAGCGCTCGAGATGGGGAACAGCCACCTTGTCCAGGGCTTTGTAGCCGACCGTAACGGCTGCGACCATCGTTCCAACGGTTGCGATTGCGAAGACGGCAACAACCACGAACAGCCCCCACCAGTTGTGGTGGGCCACCGGGTACATCAATTGCGGGATCAACACTTCGCACGGTCCAAACACGAAAACCACGAACAGGGCCCACGGAGTCAAGGACGAGCGATCTTTGTTTCCGGCGTGAACGTGCGAATGATCATCAACGTGTGCGTGTGAATGTCTGTGCACGGTACCGTCAGCATGCCCGTGAAGATGGCTGTGCGGTCGCTTTCGCAGCGCATGACGGATTCCCCACGCGGTGTATGCCAGCCCGAATCCCAGCAGCAGCCAGGCGGCGACGCCGCCCCGTGCAGCCTCGATCGCTTCCAATCCGCCAACCATCAGCCCCAGCGTAAGACCAACCAGCCCCAGGGCCACTGATCCGAGCACATGCCCCAGCCCGCAAAGCACCGTAATCACGAGCATCTTGCTGAACGACCATCGACCAACCCTAGCCATGGCGATGAACGGGACATAGTGGTCCGGACCCATCGCGGTATGAACCACTCCGGTGAAGGCTGCCAGAGCTGTTAAATAGTTGAGTGAAGTATGATCCACAGTCCCGCTCCAGAGCGACGCATCGGCCCCCGACACGATACCCGGCTGTACTTGTTATGCAACTGCGATCAGAGCCCGGAGCGTAAGCAACCTGTCTGCGTGCCCGCACAGGCAGGCGGGCTGGCAACCCCGCGCTGGCGCTTGGGGCTCTGATATCCGCCGCCCCACGGAAGGGTCCCAGTGCCACCACCCGCGGACGCGAGGAACACAATTCGTGCCAATACTATGGGTGGTTGTGCTCGGTCACAGTTCGATTGCAAGCCCACGGATTCGAATCCGTGGGTTTCGCAGTGACTTTGCCGTTTGGCAGACGCCCGAACCGTAATCTTCGCTCCCTCACCCCATACTCCAACCCACCATTCGAAGGTTGACGCGCCGCCAGGGTGAAAGAATCAGTCGTGCCCGCCGAGATCCTGATTGAACGCGTACGTCACCAGCAGTTCCTCGCGATTTTCATGGTGCCGGACGGCGGAGATCAGGTGTTGGATTCGATGACATGTATCGGTGATCGATGGCTTGTCATCGGGCTCCAGACGCTCTAGCTCATCGCAGATCTGATCCAGCGATAGCGCCAACTCGATATGTTCCCCTTTGAGACGGTCAACCTCGGGCGACAGCGTGGGGCGAAGTTCGAGAACCGGCTCCAGGTATCCCCCAGCCTCCTCAGCCTTCATGTGTTTTTTCAGGTGAGCGCGCAATCTGCTGAAGTAGTATCGCAGTTCATCAAGCCATTCCGGCATGTTAGCGGAAGATGCCCTGCCGACGACCCGCGTGACCTCGCCTATGAGTTCCCTGGTGACACGGTGTTCGTCACGCATCCAGGCGGCTGTTTGTACTTTCATAGTCGGCGGCTTCCGGAAGTACTGTATTATACACGGTCGGCGGAACCCGTCCACAAATGGGCCGGAATGAGGTAAGCAGCGGACGGGCTTGTTTCCGCCAACCCCCAGCATTTTCGCAGCAGAGTGCACTTAGCACCTTGCGTGCCAGGCAACCTGTGCGAACTCTTGACTGGATAACGTCCGATTAGGAGCCGGCGTCGCCGGCGCGTTGGCCAAATGCCCCAATCGCTGCGTGATTTGACGCGCCCGCATCATCAGATTCCCGAAACTGCGCAAGTATTCTCCGGCACGGAGCTTGCGATGAGAATAGTGCTCGGTCGGCAAGAGAGATCAAGGTAAGGACCGGGACTGGTCCGATGCCATGCGAAGCCGCCCAAGACAACCATGGCATTGTGAGCGTGGTGGACCGGCGGATTCGGCGATTCGCATATGTCAGTTATCAGGCGTCAACGTCAGAAGCTATTGATCATCGAGCCCGATGAACTCACGCGCTGGTCCATCAAGTCATACTTCGTTAATTCGTTCGACGTTCGGGCGGCTGATTCCGTGGCGACGGCTTGCAGGCTCCTGAAGGAATCTCCCGCCGATGCCGTCGTCGTTGCGGAGGCTTGGCCCAATCACGGTGCGGATACGGTCGAGCAGTGCGCCCGCCAGCACAACGCAAACGTAACGGTGGTCCGAACGGTAACGGCCCCGCCGGCTCCACCGTCAGAATCTACACGGGCTATCCGTTTGGAAAAGCCTTTCGAACTCTCGTCTCTGGCGGACTTGCTGGGCGCCCGCTGAAGACGGCCGTCAGGTGCGAAGGAACGAATCATGTTTGTCGCTGACTGCATGACCGTGGATCCCCACAAGGCATTCGAGGACGACCCGGTATCGAAGGTTGAGCAGCTTCTTCGCCAGCACAGAATCCATCAACTGCCCGTCGTTGATCATGCCGGGAGGCTCACGGGAATCATCACGGACCGCGATGTGCGATCAGCCGTAGGTTACGATGCCGTACTGGGTGAGGGACTCTCTGTGTCGGAAGTGATGACGGCGTCGCCGACCACGGTCAGCCCGGACGCCGCCCTGGATGACGCTTTGCGAATCCTTTGCACGAATCGCTTCAACGCCCTGCCGGTGATGAACAAGCATGACCTGGTGGGGATCATCACCAGACAGGATGTGCTCGGCGCTTTTCACGATATTCTGGGATTGAATCGGAAAGGTCAGCGCGTCGAGATAGCCCTGCCGAACCTGCGCGATGATCTGCGCGACGCGTTTGCGGCATTACATTCGCTTGACGGCGACGTGATCAGCGCCGTCGTTTCCTCGATGAGAACAGACGGAGACGAACCGACCCTGTACTTGCGCATCGCCGGTTCCAAGGCACGGCTCGCCGAACGGGCCCTACGCAACGCCGGCCTCATCGTGCTCGAGCCCGAATACTCTTGAGCAAGGATCGTCGCACCGGCTGCGTCGACCCGCATTTTCCCTTTCTTTGGCATCATCACCGACATCATGACCTTGGGCCACTTGACGGCACCGGTGGCGACGCCATGCTATATTACCGTGTGCTACTATGCAGTAATTATCCGAGCCCCAAGCGCCAGCGCGGGGTCTGCCAAGCCGTCGCTTGCGCTCCGGGCTCTGATCTGAGTTGCACGTTTGCGCACGGCCATTTAGTTGACGCGCGGTGTTACCATCCGCCATGAACGTTTGACGTGGTCTTTAATAGCGATGACGGCGCGTAAATCGCTGGATTTACACACGACCGTGGGCGAGACACGAGCAGGGGACAGGCAGGACACCGTGCCGCTACGGTGGTTGATGGCTGTCGGGGGCGGCGGGTTGGTGTCGCTGCCTCTGGGATGGCTGCTGTCCTAGGGGGCGGCCCTGCCCTTTATGCTGGGGTTGTTCTTCTTCGCCTTGTTCGGGCTGCTGATCGGAGCGGTGATGTACCGTATCGGTCTGCCCGCACAGCCGGTTCCATCTGTGCCTTTGCGCATCGGCGTGGGCATCGTCGTGCTGCTCTGTTGGGGGCTCTCCATCGCAATCGAAGCGCACGATTTTCCGACCGACCAGGCCGACGCACTGCTGCGCATAATCGAACCGTTGCCCGACGGCATGACTGGTACAATGGTCAAGGCGGACATCGCTGAATTCGCGCGAGACACCCTGCGTCAGAATCACGGCGGCGACGGGGTGTTGGGGTATTCACGCTGGGTGGTGGCCAGCAGCCGGATGGAGTACCACGTGGAAACCATGAAGAATCCCGTGGTGCTCAAACCCCCGCAGCATCGTTGGTGGTGGGCGACTCGGGTCCTGCTGTCGGTGGTACTATTGACGTTCGGCATCTACACCCAGGCCGCCCCGCTGGCCAGGAGGGTGGAAGCCGCTGTGGGACCGGCTTTCCAGCCGGTCAAATGACAGGCTGGAAAGCCTGTCCCACTTCCGACGAATCCGGCGATTGACGGTCGGTTCGCCCCCACCGTCTATTCGTGAAAAGTCCAGGTTTCGTGCACGTCGAGCGGTTCGGTGGTGCCGCTGCATCGCTGAGCGTCGTACGGTCGGGGCAGCCACGAAACGCGCGATCGACGCTCGATTCCGTCGCTGCACACAACCGAGCCCGGCGGATCAACCACCATGCTGACCGGCAGGAGGGCTAGATTCACGATGTAACGACCCAGGCCATAGGGGATGTAGAGCAGGTCCTCACTGGTGACGGCGAAT
Source organism: Phycisphaerae bacterium (assembly GCA_036477795.1). Lineage (GTDB taxonomy): Bacteria > Planctomycetota > Phycisphaerae > UBA1845 > UBA1845 > JAZGDL01. The sequence continues at coordinate 3,706 of JAZGDL010000258.1, read as the reverse complement.
TGGCCGTCCTGGCTGCCCTGCATCTCGATGGGGTCCTCCATCAGCAGCGGACCGTGGGCCACGGTACCGTCCTGGGCATCAATCCGTAGGTCGTCAAACCCGCGTGTGCGGGTCGAGGGTGCGGCCTCCGCCTGCCGGGCCCGCTCCTGGGACGCGGTGGTGACCATGAACGAATCGGGGAGGTCGTCGATGAAGACGTTGGGAAACTCGTGACAGCCTGTTGACACGATGGTCAACCCAACTAACACCGCCAGCGGGACGGTCCAATCATGTTGCATTGGGATACTCCATTTTACTCTTCGGCGACTCTTTGGCGATTTAGTGATCGTTAGTGGCGCGTCGACGCTCGAATTGTGGGTTGGAGTATGGCGTGAGGCAGCGGAGATTACGCTTCCGGCGTCTGCCAAACGACAAAGTCACTGCCAAACCCACGGATTCGAATCCGTGGGCTTGCAATCGAACTGTGACGATACACTATAGTCTTATCTCCGAATGTAGCATGAATCCGGCGCCGGTCAATCGTGTCCGCCTCCCCGGCGGCCACGTCGTCCGAAGGGCATTTCGATGCCGCGCTCCTGCATGCGCTTTCGCAAGGCACTGAAATAGGCCATTCTGCGGCCCATACGGTCGGGGTCTCGTGATTCGGACCGTTGCTTACGCTGTTCGCGGGTCATGGAGCGGGCCCAACCACGGAAACGAGCCGCCAGCGTAAGCGAGCGGACTTACCCACCGCTCCCTTACGGGCGCCGCCAGCCGACGAGGCACGCCGCCGTTCAACAATGGCCCTGCCAGTACTGGCAAAACGATTGACGTTCTCCCAAGGGCCGCTCCCTCACGGTCGCGGTTCTGTTCCTTCGTGCCTTCGTCCCTTTGTCGCGGCAGGCTTGACACTTCGGCCCAGTTTTTGACAATGGCCCGTGTTCGACGACCGTGTTCGCAAGCGGCGACACGGTACCAGCGAAGTCTCGGATGATACGGCCGGGATAGACCGTTGAAGAAAGTGCTGCTGGCCAATCCGCGATGCTTCTGCGCCGGCGTAGACCGTGCGGTGCAGATTGTGGATCTGTGTCTGAACCGATTCGGTCCACCGGTCTACGTGCGCAAGGAGATTGTTCACAACCGTCACGTGGTGGATAGCCTGGCCAGGCGAGGCGCGACGTTTGTTGATGAACTGGACGCCGTGCCGGCCGGAGCGTTGGTGGTGTTCAGCGCCCATGGGGTTTCGCCGGCGGTCCACGCCGAGGCCGCCAAGCGCTCGCTGCGCGTGATCGATGCCACATGCCCGCTGGTAAGCAAGGTACACCTGGAGGTGCTGCGTTTCGTCGAGGCGGGCTTCCACATAATCCTCATTGGCCGGGAGGGACACGAAGAAGTCGAGGGCACCATGGGTCACTCGCCCGAGAGCATCACCCTGATCGAAACCGCGGAACAGGCGCGAGAGAAGCCGATACCTGATGGCCGGAAGCTCATGGTGTTGACGCAGACCACCCTGAGCGTCGACGACACCAAGAACGTGGTGGAGGCCTTGGGCGAGCGGTTTGGGCATGTGGAGTTTCCGCCGACCGAAGATATTTGCTACGCGACGCAGAATCGTCAGAACGCGGTGAAGGCCATGTGCGATCGTGGGATTGAATTGCTGCTGGTGGTGGGATCGGAGAATTCCAGCAACGCCGCCCGTCTGGTGGAAGCCGCAGAGGTACGCGGCGTGCGGGGCCGATTGATCGACAACGCCGAGGGCATCGAACCCGGATGGCTCGAAGGTGTTTCGCTCGTCGGGGTAACCGGCGGGGCCAGCACGCCTGACGCGGTCGTAAAGAGCGTGACCGATCGGCTGAGGGAACTGGGGGCGGGTGACGTGGAACTTTGCACTACGGCGGAAGAGAACACGGTGTTTCAACTACCGGCTGGTTTTCCGGCGTCTGCCAAACGACAAAGTCACTGCCGACGTCAACGCGTCAATCGAACTGTGGGATAGCACAAGGGATCAGGCGACTTGGCAACACTTACCAGTAATGTAGGGTCCGCCGTGCGGACCAGCGTGCGGACCAGCGTGCGGACCACCCCGTGTCCGCCTACCAATCACGCGTTCGTGGTCCGCAAGGCGGACCCTACGGATCAGGCGACTTGGCAACATTGACCAGTACCATAACCACTGCGAAGTCCGGCGTCGCAGCCAGGGGCTGGTGGACAGCGGACGGTTCGGCGCCGCAGGTTGGAGATGAGGCGGTCGGGCGGGCCCTTCAACGCGTGGGCAAGCCGGTTCAACTGGTGGATTGCGACGGTCGATTGGGCGTGGCTGACGGCGGAGTAGTGACGCTGGGCGGAATGGGCCCACCGGACCCCGCAGCGTTGCCGCTGGTTGCTTATGCCCCGGCGCTGTTGCCGGAGCAGTTGGGTGATTCGGATTTTTGTGAAGCCCACGGGCTGCGTTACGCGTACGTGGCCGGGGCGATGGCCAACGGGATCGGTTCGGCGGACATCGTGGAGGCTATGGCCCGTGGAGGGATGGTTGGCTTTTTCGGTTCGGCGGGTTTGTCGCTGGATTGTGTGGAGTTGGCTGTCGAACGCATTCAGCGCAACGTCGGCGATCTGCCGTACGGATTCAATCTGATTCACACACCTAACGAACCCGCTACCGAAGCGGCGGTCGTCGATCTGTATTTGAAGCGCCAGGTTCGACTGATCAGTGCGTCGGCCTACCTGGATCTGACGTTGCCGCTGATACGATACCGCGTGGCCGACGTCCGTCGCGGACCGGATGGCCAGGTCCTGGCACCCAACAAGGTGATCGCAAAAGTATCGCGGGCGGAGGTGGCCCGGAAGTTCCTCAGCCCGCCGCCGGAAGCCAGCCTCGATGCGCTGGTCCGGGAGGGATTCATCACCGGCGAGCAGGCTCGCATGGTGCAAGAGATACCGATGGCTGAGGACCTGACCGCCGAGGCTGATTCGGGCGGCCACACCGACAATCGCTCGGCGATGGCGTTGTTGCCGACCATGCTGGCTGTGGCGGAGGAGATGCGGTCGCTCCACGGCTACCGTGCCCGCTTGCGCGTGGGGGCGGCGGGCGGCATTGCCACTCCGGACTCGGCGGCGGCGGCGTTCGCCATGGGAGCGGCGTATGTGCTCACCGGGACCGTCAATCAGGCGTGTCGTGAATCCGGCACCTCCAAGGAGGTGCGGGATATGCTGGCCCAGGCCACACAGGCGGACGTGACCATGGCCCCGGCGGCGGACATGTTCGAGATGGGAGTGAAGGTGCAAGTGCTGAAATGGGGGACGATGTTCGCGGTTCGATCGCGCAAGCTTTACGAGCTTTACCGGTCTTGCGCCTCTCTCGACAAAATTCCGGCGAAAGTCAAGGCCATGCTGGAACGCGAATACTTCCGATCGACGCTGTCGGACGCCTGGGCTAAGACCCGCGAGTTCTTCGCGGTGCGTGATCCGCGGCAGATAGACCGGGCCAACCGCGATCCGAAACACAAGATGGCGCTGGTGTTTCGGGCGTACCTGGGGCAGTCTTCGGATTGGGCGAACTCGGGCGAGTCATCGCGCAAGGCGGACTACCAGATCTGGTGCGGCCCGGCGATGGGAGCCTTCAACGAATGGGCCCGGGGCTCGTTTCTGGAGGCGCCGGAGCACCGCGATGTGGTGACGGTGGGGATGAACCTGCTGTTGGGAGCCGCGGTGCAGACGCGTGCCAACTGGT
>JAZGDL010000257.1:0-3295 GCA_036477795.1 Phycisphaerae bacterium | reverse complement strand
TGTCCAAGCCGTTCGTCGAATCGGTCATCTGGAGCGATCTATACGACCACCCGGGTAGTGATCTACCCGGGGCCGGGCTGGTCGATGCCTCGGGACGAACCAAACCGGCGCTGCAGCGGCTGGTCGGTATGCGCAAACGACTCCGCAAGCCACTGGGGCCGCCGCGCCGACTGTCGCATCGCGTCTCAACGGGCTCAGCCGATGCGTGAGTCGCCCCGCCGTTTGCCCGGTGCTCTGTTCGTCAGTAGTCTGCTGGCGCTGGGCCTGGGCTTCGCCGGATGGCTGCGCCTCCACCGTCCGGTCGCCGTGTTGCAAGACGTTGGGACAGACCATGCCCCGATTCGGGCCCCGGGTTGGCCCGGTCTGAGAATCGACGTCAATTCAGCCGAGGAGGCCCAGCTCGATCTGTTGCCGGGCATCGGTCCGCGACTCGCAGCCCGAATTGTCGAGGAGCGCCGTACGGAAGGATCGTTCGCATCCTTGGACGAGCTAATGCGGGTTCCGGGGCTCGGTCCACGGCTCGTCGAACGACTCCGCCCCTACGCCGTGGCCGACGTGCCGGACGTAATCCACACCGCTGCCGTAGCGCGCGAACAAGGAAGCAACCACAGATGAACACAGATAGGGCACGGAGGCACGAAGTGTAAAGCCGCGACCAGTGGTCGCGATCCAGCGGAGGTAGACCGCTAATCGGGCAATGACCGCCCGCACCGTCGGATTCACCGACGCGCAAGACCGCGAGGCATCGACCGCGAACGGCCCGGGTAAGCAGCAGGCGAAAGAAATCGCGCGCAAATCTGCGCGCAAAGTTGGTAGTAAAGTTGGTCAATAAGTTGGTCAACAAGTTGGTAGTAAAGTTGACCAGATTCTTGACCGCGATCGGGGCGCTGCCGGCAATTACCCCGCCCCGGAACCTTCCACTGCACCGCATGTTTGTGATCTTGATGTCGCCTGATGAGGCGTCAACCTCGTAGGTGTCACCCGAACAGGGGACACCCTTGCGCCGTGGTGTGAGACCCCATGTCACCGTTGTTTGCCAAATTCACGCATTTGTGGGCACAGATCTTCTCAGTTGACGTACTATATTGACTGAGCACTTCTGTTTCGCGGAGCGAGAGGGATGGCATCAAGCCATCAAGGCATCGAGGCATCGAGGGGCGGAAGAAGGCGCCGAGGCACGTAGGCGCGAAGGAACGAAGGCACAATGGGACCAAGGCACGAAGTGTAAAGCCGCGACCGATCGTCGCGGGAGGAACGAACGATGAACGGACCAAGCACAATAAGTTTGGCGATCCTGGCGGCGGTGGTGAGTGTACAGACAGCGCATTCCGGGGGGCCGGAGTATGAGGTGACGGCGATCATTGCGGGGTTTGAGTGTGGGAACCATTTGGCGGCGGTCTCGCCGTTTGCGTTGAACGAGGCAGGGGATGTCGTGGGGTTCGTAACCTGCTCCCTGGTCCAGCGCGCCTTTCGCTGGACGGCCGACACCGGCTTGGAGCTCATCCCTATGCCCGCCGGTACAACGGAGAGCCGGGGTTTAGCGATCAACGGCTCAAAGGTCGTAGGAACCTACGACAACCCAGTACTCGAATTGGGCAAGACCGGCTTCCTCTACGACTTCGAAACGGACGAGTTCACCAGCCTTGGCACACTGCCTGGCGGCAACTGGTCCGAAGCCCACGCAGTTAATCCCGCCGCCGAGGTCGTCGGATTTTGGGGCAACATCGTCAAAGGCCCATCGCCGCTGGCCTTCATCTGGAGCGACGGTGAGATGATCGACATCAATGGCGACTTTGGAACGATCAATACTGAAGCGAACGGTATCAACACGGCTGGTCTGGTGACTGGGTGGATGGGCAGTTCAATTCTCTTCGACGCTCGGGCGTTCATCTGGGATGATGGGAAGGTCACTGAGCTGCCGCTGGTTCCAAATGGCGTTACCGCTAAAGGTCAGGCAATCAATGAGCAGGGCCATGTCGCAGGCGAAGGAAGGGTCTTTCTTGACGACGGCAAGGCAATGGCTGTTCAGAGTTTCCTCTGGGCTGACAATCAAATCACCGACCTGGGCACACTTCGGGACACGACATTTACCAGAGCAAGAGACATTGATTGCCAGAACGGAATTGTTGGCTATTGCCACAACCAATTCTTGACGGACCAGGCCGCCTTCATCTGGCAAGACGGCGTGATCACTGCTTTGAACGATCTCATTCCTTTCGACCCTAATCTCAACCTTGAGCGCGCGATGGGCATCAATCAGGCGGGCCAGATTGCCGTGGCTGCGCGTAGCGATGATCTTGACGCGTCGGTCGGTGTTCTGCTCAGCCCCATCAAAAAGGGCATCCCCGGAGATCTTGATAATGATGGTCAGGTCGGCGTGAAGGATCTGCTCATTCTTCTTGGTAATTGGGGTCCATGCGACAATTGCGAAAACTGCCCTGCCGATCTCAACGGTGATTGTGTCGTCGGGGTAGATGATCTACTTATTCTACTCGGAAACTGGGGATAGGACGTAACCACAGATGAACACAGATGAGCACAGATGTAGAGACTGAATTGTAAAGCCGCGACCAGTGGTGGTGGTGGAGAAGAAGTGGACCGCTAATCGCCGGATGAAAGTCCTCGCGATCGAATTCAGGATGAATGAACGGAAGGAAAGGCCCCCGGCCCCCTCGCCCCCGGAAGTTTCCCGGGGGTTTTCTTTTTGTAGGCGGGCGGCCGATCACGTATTGCTTCGCTGCGGGCAACCGAAACACCTTGGCCTAGAGCATCAGCGGCGGCATTCCCCTAGGATTGCCACATCATGGATCCGATACCAGACCGCCAAAGCCGTCGGTCGGGGGTTGATGCTGCGCGCATTGGTACAGGACGGGCCGAATGAGCTGGATCACGCGGATTGCAGCCGAACCCCAGGTCCAGAAGCTCGCCGAGCTTCTTGGGCGTGGGGACACTGCGGCCGCGCGAGGCGTGGTGGGGTCCAGCACCGTCGTTCTGGCGGCGGCGCTGCGGCATCGTCTCGGCCGACCCATTCTCCTGGTGATGCCGCATCTGGATCAGGCGGACGAGGCGGTCGAGGAGCTCGAGGCGATGGGCGTTGACGTCGCGAAGTTCCCAGCCATGGAGCTGCTGCCCGGCGAGTCCAATGTCAATCTCGAGCTTCTGACCGAACGGCTCCGGCTCGTGCGCCGTCTGCGTGAGCAGGAGGTGCCGGCGGTGACCGTCGGGTCCATCCACGCCCTCATGCAAGCCGTGCCACAGGTATCACAACTCGATCATCTGGTGCGCGTTGTCCAAG
>JAZGDL010000256.1:0-32794 GCA_036477795.1 Phycisphaerae bacterium | reverse complement strand
TTGCCCGCGGTGCCTTTTCCGATTCCGGGGAGGTCGGTCAGCGTGTTGTCGGCTGCCGGTACGGTGATGTCCTGGGGGTGCGACTTCAGGAAACGGGCCACCCGGCGGTAGGAATTGATGCGGAATCGGTCTTGGCCGCTGATCTCCATCAGGTCGGCGATGCGGTTGAACGCCCTGGCGAGCTCGGCGTTGATCATGGGTCAGCGGCTCAAGCGATGAATGACCAGCGGCAAAAGGAAACTGACCCCAACGGGAGTCGAACCCGTGTTGGATCATCCACAACCCCCGATTCTACCACAAGTTACGGACAAGGACATGTCCCACTGGCGGACAGACTGGCGTATCGACATCGAAAAAGACCCCGAATTCGCCGCGGTCGTCGAAGCCTGGCCGACACTGCCCGAAGCTGTCAAGGCCGGGATCGTGGCGATGGTGCGGGCGAGCGGAAGGACGGGCGAGTGACGGTCGAAGATGGGACCCGTTCAACAGCCAGAATCCGAACCAGACCCGCCCCGGTTGGGGCCCCGGATGGACCAGGTTATCGTCGGCGTCCGGCGACACCCCCGGAATCTCATATCGCCACCCAGTCGCGCTTCACCCTGATCCCTTTCAATTCCTTAGCGGACAGTTCTCTAGCGCGGGCCCATTCTGCCAAATCGACTTCGGCGATTTCGACGATTTCAACCGTTCTTTGGGCCTCTTCCAATGGAATGTCAGTGGCACGGTCGGACATGATTGACAAAGGAAGACCAGAGTGAAGCTCCATAAGAATACTGCTGATTCTGTGTCCGTCGTCATATGCGCCCGCAGCGCCTATTGCGAAAGCCGCAGCGACTGCCGCAGGCTTTTGCCATTCTGAGTTTCCCACCAATACACGGGCAATGCCCGCAAGCAGACAGACAACCGCGCAAACGACCAACACCCTTCTTAGCTTCTGGCACAGCTCCTGGTGTCGTTTGGCGACACCAAGCTCTTCAATCAATCGGAAAGTCCACGAATACATGGATATTCTTCGGGGCTCACACCGGCCTCCTGGTCCTTCGAGTACTCTCCATCTGTAGGTGTCAGTTTTGGACATTGACATATCTCCCGCAGTGTCAGATTCTGGAATCGACGTTAGCTTTTCTGGAACTGGGCGCGGTTTGTTCGTTGGTGACGGGTGGTAAGGGTCAAAGGGCCCCATCCGCCGGTGTACGCTCCTGCTCCTGGGTGCCGCCAATCTGATTGCGACGGCGCTTCCGTTCGGCCACTGCCCGCCGCCACAGCAGGACGTCGCGGAACAGGACTAGACGCACCCCACCGACTGAGACGCACCGAAACCACCCGCGCGCCAGAGCTTCGTGAATTTGTTGCCTTGCCAAACCGCACCGCCTCGCGGCTTCGACTTGACGTACCCATTTTGCCATAACGCCGTCAATAGTACCCGAACGGGACTTGTTGTCGAGAATCTGCGTAAGCTGCAAGCCCGCTAGGAGTTGCGGCAATGGGGGGGCTTCGCGGCAGGGGCGCGTACATATTGCTGGCGGTCCGGCCGACTCGACGAATCAACCACGCGCGCGGGTCGAAACCGAGTCGTTGCGTGCGGCGATTCGGGCTGGTAATGTGCAAATCGGGACGGCGGGCGACGGCCCGCCAAGCGGACCGGCCGTGGCTGCGGAACACCTATCGCCGCGGTCACGCCCGGACCGACGTTGAACCCGTCGCGGCGGATTTCGTCCAGGATGGCGGCGGTGACGGTGGGCATGGGGCGATTATTGGGGATGGGTAAGGAATTGGCCATTTTGGGGTATTTTGGGGGGTAGGGCCGGTGCAGATTCCGATAAAGTGCTGGCCAAGGTGGATGAAGAGGACGTGCCAACAAACCTGCCGAAGACTAGTATCTAACGTAGTATTATATATGGGGATGGATGATGATGTCGCAGGAAGCCGCAGAATCAGAGCTATTTTCGATCGTTGTGCTCGCGAAGATGATTCCCACGCTTCACCACCCGCGGTGGTACCAAGAAGTCGGCGCCATCGATGAACTAGCCGCGGAATCTGCTGCGAAATCCGGCAAACTTGTTTGCATCCCTCCACTAACGCAATTCAGCGTAATGGGATTCACCATCGCCTGCGCAGAGGAACGGTGGCAGATTCAGACGGAGAACGGTGACGCATCGCAGAAAATCCTCCGGGTCGCCAAGATCGTTTTCGAGCAGCTCCATCACACGCCGGTTTCTGCTTTTGGCTTTAACTTTGGTTTTCACCGGCGACTCGGCCTTGACAACGTTGGCCAATCACTTGGCAAGATCGTTTCGCAAGCGAGTGTAGGTATCGATGACCTACAGGTTGACGCTGCTGAATGGAAGACGAAGTCACCCCACCACGACGGTGTCGCGTCGTTCTCTGTTTTGCCTAGCACCGTTGCTCCCGACATGCTTCACGTGTCCTGCAACTTCCACTACGACGTGAAGGCGTTGGTAGGCGACGAAACGCTGTTCAAGCTCGCACCGCTCCTAAATGAACGTTTCGACCGTGATCGGCTCGCTGCGGAAGAGCGAGCTTCAAGCATCATTGCGGCGATACGTGGGAGGGAAAGGTAATGGCGACCTTGCAGTATGAACAACACGCTTATGCTCGACTACGAGATACGCTAGTTGAGCCTGTGGGCGTACTGGACACGTCGCCCCCCGACGATGAACCTGCTTTCCTGTATCTTCATACCCTGCAGGACGAAACCGTTCAGGGAGCCGCAATGATCTCCGTATCTCCCGGAACTGTTTTGCAGGAACTGGAAGAGGCTTTCGACCCATTGAGCGAGCCGCTGTCAACGGTTTGGCATTTCCCGGTGGATGATTTCATTCGGAAGCTCCGCAAAGAGCTTCGCGGGTTGATCTTCATGGAGACCCCTGAAGAAGGTGTAGCGCATCTGCCCACGGAAGATCAGCCCATCTGGGAGTCAGTAGCTCAGATCGGCGCAGCCGTCCCCCCTGAAGAGTGGGCGAACGTGCCGAGGGACGCTGCCAAGCACTTCAAGCAGATTCTTTACGGCGAACCAGAGGGCAGCGAGTGACCAGCGCGTTCGCAGATACGTCTTATTGGGTCGCAATCATTCATCCTCGAGACAGCCTTCACGATAAGGCCATCGACACAGCCAGAGAGTTGGCCCCCCTTCGGATTGTGACGACCGAAATGGTGCTCGTTGAGTTCCTCAACTTCTTCTCGAAATACGGATGGCGCTTGCGCGAGAGCGCGATTCGGGCCGTTCATCGCATCGTCTCAGATCCAAACACGCTTGTCATTTCCCAGACGCCGAAGCAGTTCGAACGCGCGTGCCAAGACTACGGAGCCTATCGTGACAAGCGGTGGAGCTTGACCGATTGTGCGTCGTTCAATGCGATGAACGAATACTCCCTTGGTATCGCATTGACCGAAGATGAGCACTTTGAGCAGCGGGGTTACGTTGCGGCACTACGCAACAGCGATTCTTGAACGACGCATTTGCACCCCGCGCACCACGCGCAAAAATAAAAAGGCCAGAAGAAGATGCAGGCAACGGCGAGAGTCGCAACCCGCCGGGAGAATGCCTGAACCATTCGCAGCCTGTTCAGGAGGCTGTTGGCCGTCACAAACGTACGTACAGGACCATCGTCACAACTATGGCGGGACGACGAACTCCCCGCGCGCGGGCGCATCGAGTACCGTTTGGTTCACTCAGCTACGTCGGCTCGCGCTTCAGAATCCCCGCGACCGGAGCAAGTGGTGTTCATGTTCCGCGACGACCTAAAGGACGCCGGTATCGCCTATCGTGACGACACTGGCCGCGTGGCCGACTTTCACAGCCTGCGGGTGACGTTTTGCACGCTGTTGGCGGCGGCGGGCGTTCCGGTCAAGACGCTGCAAACGCTGGCACGGCACAGCTCGCCGGTCCTGACGCTGAACACCTACACGCGGACAGCACACGGTTCGCTTGCGGATGCGGTGCAACGGCTACCGGACTTCGGCCATCCGTCGCGCGAAGCGGCACGGGCGACCGGGACGGATTGTGTGCAGGTTCCTACTGGCGGACGTACTGGCGTACAGACTGGCGGAAACGCCGCCCAAACCGGTTCAATCGGGTGCAGCGACGTGCTCCATTCGGGTAGGGAGAAAACGCCGAAAACACGGCGGAAAACCGCGATTCTTAGCGAATTGACATGCACCGTTGCGAACGGTGGAGTAATGACCCCAACGGGAGTCGAACCCGTGTTGCCGGCGTGAAAAGCCGGTGTCCTAGGCCACTAGACGATGGGGCCAACGTCGGGCAGATACGTTAGCGACCGGGCGGGACGATGTCCAGACGCGTAGGGCCCGCCTTGCGGACCACGAACGCCAGATTGGTGGACGGCCACGGGGTGCTCCGCACGGCGGACCCTACACTTTCCGCCTACTTTACGCTGTACTATTAGTCGATGGTCCGCACGGTGGTAGATTCACGAGGCTTGCTGTCGTCGGACGGTTCGGTGTCCAGCCATTCGCCCGTGGCGGCGTCGATCCACTGCTTGCGAGTCACTACGCCCGCCGTGTCGAAATCGATGATGACGTTGAGGTGGCGGTCGGGGCGCTGGTAGTGCCACTGGTCGTTTCGCCGCAAGGTCGGTTGGCCCAGCGTGTACCGCACGTCCACATCGGTCGAGGTACGAACGTCGATCATCTGGAAGCGATCGCGCGTCAAAGGGTCGCATCCGGTGAGCGTCGTCAGTGCCATCGCCGCGACAATCATGCTGGCCCCGGTTCGCTTGCACATGAGCAGGTTCTCCTTTTGGACCTTACTGGAGGACGCATCCTCCGCTTATCGCGACCCCATGAAGGCGCCGGCGGCCAGAGACGTTTCGAGAATGTATTCGTCGGACCGGCGAAGACCCAGCGGCGGATTGTGCGTAACCGACAGTACGAACTTCGTCGCCGGTTCGGTCGGACGGGCTTCAGCCGTTAACACAATCGGAAACTGGTACATCTGTGTCGCCCGATTCCAGCGCGTGTCCTGATCCTCTTGGCTCCTTAACGCGAAGTCCCAGATGCCCAGACGCCGGCCCTTATGATCGGCGGAGGCGGGGCGATAGGCATGAAGTTCAACATACATCGCCCCGGCTGCTTGAATCGCATCACCAGCCGCGTTGACAGGCTGGACGTAAACGTCGATACCATCGATGCCCGGCTTACCGTCGAGGTCCGCCCAGGCGGTGAAGGCTTCCACGATGTGGATGTCGGCGGGCATGAGCGACAGCAGCGATTGATTCGTTGGGTCGCTGCCGGTCTCCGGTTTAGGCGTGCAAGCCCAGAGGTACGGAAAGAGCCAGCAGACCCCAAGGGTCGCACAGACCGCTCGGAGTGCAAGATGACGCTTGGACATGGAACGCGACGCCCTCAACACAACGGCGGAGTTTATCCCTACGGTCCGGGCCCTGTCAATACGCGAGGTTTCCATGAATCCCAATGACCGTGCGCGAATGCGTGACAGTTTTCCGAGCCCCAAGCGCCAGCGCGGGGTTCTTGGCCGGTCGCTCGCGCTCCCGGCTCGGATCAGCATCGCATGATGGCGCACACTGATCCAGTACCGCGTTTCATAAACCATGCGATTATGACCGCTGGAGCGAGAATCCTTTCTCGCTCCTTGGCAGGTGCCGAGAAGGGACTCTCGGCACAGCATATAGTCGTACTTCCTTTGAAGCGCCATGCCAACGTGTTTCGACGTCATACCGGTCAGAAGCCCACTCCGGGGCGTGCTCCTGCGAGTCTATTGGCCGGGGTGCTCAGCGCGGTGTCGTTAGCCGGCTGCCGTGCGCCCCCGGTTGAACGATACTTTTTTCCGATCGCCGTCTGGTACCGGGTCGACACGGGGCTCGCCGCTACGTCCGAGACAGCGATGCAAGAGTTGGCTGACGATCTAGGCAGGGTGCACGCGCTGGGTTTCAACTCCGTTCTCGTCTGTCCCGACGATCAGGTCCACTCGCCGCTGATTCGTCGTGCGGCTCAAGAGCAGGGGCTCGTTACGATAGCGCCTGACCCTCTCGTGCAAGCGTACGTAGCCATGGGCCGATTTCCGTCATCATCGTGGTCCTTGGAGGCGCTGGCTGCCTATATGGGTCGATCGAAAGCACGCGTTTTTGATCTCGGTACGATCTTCGATGAGCCCAGCGCCCGGCGGGTCCGGGCTTTGGCGAAGTTGCACCACCGCCGCCGGGCGCAGCCTTTGACGTTCGCGTCAATCAGGGATTCCGGGCGAGTGCTTCCGGAGGACTTGGGCGTGACTTTTTACGCCGCGGCCCCATTCAGCGCCGCCCGTCCCTCAGATCAAACTCCAGGCCGGGTGGCGACGATCCGCGTCCTGCAGCCGCTCAATCACCTCGACGCCGACGTCGGAGAGTGGCTGGGCGCCTACCACCGTGCCTTAGCAAACGGCTGCACCGACGGCGTGGTATTCGACGCTTTTCGTTCTCCGGCGGCGGATTGGGAGGGAATCGTAGGCAGTAGCGGGCAGGTGTCACCAAAGCGAGCCTCGGCGGTCAAACGTATCACCGAACGGGCCCGCCAGTGGGGCCTGAAGCTTCGCGGGTCGACCGCCCGGCCCATCCCCCTGGATTCGTCGGGGCCTTCCCTGGCGGTCGTTCGTTTTTCGCTGCCTAAGCGACGATATCTAATGCTCTGGAATCAATCGTCGACCAGGTTCGTGCGTAAGCCGTTGACGGTCCCCTGCCGGTTCGGTCCGGCACGACGTCTGGTCGGGGTTCCGGTAGACGAGCGGACGATCGTCGGAGAGGTCTTCATGGTGCGGCGAGGGCGGGTCACGCTGAAGACGGACCTGGCCCCTGGAGACGCGGTCCTGTACGAGGTATTCAACGGAGGACAATGACAATTATGGCGAATTACCTGGTTACCGGCGGAGCGGGGTTCATCGGATCGCATCTGGCAGCCCGGCTGGTGGAGTTGGGCCACGACGTTCGCGTGCTGGACGATCTAAGCACCGGCCAGCGGAGCAACATCGCCGCCATCGAGGATGCGATCGATTTTGTGGAAGGAGACCTGCGTGACGGGCAAACCTGCGACCGAGCTTGTGAAGGTATTGACGTGGTTTTTCACCAGGGAGCCATCCCTTCCGTGCCCCTGTCCGTGGAAAAGCCCCTGGCCAGCCACGAGGCCAACGTCAACGGCACGTTCAATATCCTCTCCGCCGCCCACCGCCAGAGGTGCCGGCGGCTGGTCTACGCCGCCAGCAGCTCGGCGTACGGTGACATAGACGTGTCACCCAAGCACGAGGGCCTGAATCCGGAGCCGTTGAGCCCCTATGCGGTGCAGAAGCTCACCGGGGAGCTGTACGCCCGGGCCTTTTACGAGTGTTTCGGGCTGCAGACGTTGTCGATGCGCTATTTCAACGTCTTCGGCCCGCGGCAGGATCCCAAGAGTCAGTACGCCGCAGCCATTCCCGCTTTTGTGACCACCATCCTAGCCAACCGCCCGCCGACCATTTACGGAGACGGCCAACAGACCCGCGACTTCAGCTATATCGAGAACATCCTGCACGCCAATCTGTTGGCCGCCGAGGTGGACCAAACCTGCGGACAGGTGATCAATATTGCCTGCGGACAGGCGGTCAGTGTCAATCTGGTCATCCGGCGCGTCAATGAGCTGTTGGGCAAGAAGATCGAACCGGACTACGCCCCGCCGCGTAAGGGGGACGTGAAGCATTCATTGGCCGACGTGCGATTGGCCAAGGAACTGATCGGCTATGAACCGCAGGTTGATTTCGAGGAAGGTCTGCGGCTGGCCATCGATTATTACGCCTCGATAGCCGTGTAAAGAGTCGCTTTCAGGCGATTTGGCGTACATGCGGGACTTAACGAGCCGTAAATGCTGATCAAGCCTTGAAAGGCACGATGGAAGCGGGGCAAACGGCCATATTTTCGCCCGAGACCCACCATCTCCGTTACATCGAGTAGCTCGCTTTGGTAGAATACTTAGTTGAGATCTCGCGAATGGGAATTGGCCGCTGAAGGAAGGTCTGATCATGAATCGTCGCCGAAATAGCTGTTGCCCACGAGTCGTCCTGGCTATCGCTCTCTTTGCGCCTGTATCATTGAGTGCCGGAGCGATTCACTATGTCGATGCCGACGCCTCGGGCCCCGTTCACGACGGTTCAAGCTGGTGCAACGCGTATACCGAACTTTCCCCAGCACTTGAGATGGTTTCGGCGGGCGACACGGTCCGCGTCGCCAATGGCTTGTATGCTCCCGATACCTCTGGACTGATCGATCGTCGCGAAGCTACCTTCTTTTTGCGTGATGGTGTGACGATCGAAGGAGGATATGCCGGCTGCGGCGATCCTGATCCCGATCAGCGGGATACCGTAATCCATCTCACCACGCTTACCGGCAATATCGGCACGGAGTTCGACTTTGATAACTGCTATCATGTTATCACCGCCAACGGCTTTCCTGGCGCTATGGCAATTCTTGACGGCCTTGTCATCGCCGAAGGGAACGCGAACGGGATCGATTCAACCAGTCGTGGCGCTGGCCTATACGTAATAAACGCAGGTGTCCGACTTCAGGATTGCATAGTGAGGGACAACACGTGTTCTGGGAAAGGAGCTTCTGGGAAAGGAGCAGGTATCTACGTTTTGAACGCAGGTCTCCAACTTCAGAATTGCGTAGTGAGGGACAACACGTGTTCTGGGCAAGGAGCCGGCATCTACGTCGAGTCAGGCAGCATCGAGGCGGCAGATTGCTTAATCAAGGAGAACGTGACTTCTGAGGGGGGTGGCGGCGGCATTTACTGCAGAGATTCCAATCCGGTGCTAACAAGCTGTGTGTTCCACCGAAACTCATCACCAAGTCCGGTCAGGGCGGGAGGAGCTGCCGTTTTTTTTGATTGCACACCGAAACTGATCGATTGCACATTTTCTGAAAACCGCGCGGGGACTAGCGGTGGCGCAGTCTTCTCAACCAGCGGCGGGAGTTTTTCGAATTGCATCTTTATTGCAAATAGCGCTGGAAATACCGCTGGCTCAAGTGGTGGCGCTGTCTATTCAGTCAAGGGCAGCCATTTTTCGGAATGCCTTTTTTCAGAAAACTTTTGCGGTATATTTGGCGGAGCGATGTACCTCAGCGGTGAAAGCCCAAATACGGTTGACCGCTGTACGTTTACAAACAACCGATCACAAATCAGTGACGGCGGTGGTATCTACGTGTTTAGCAGCGGAGAGCTTCTGATCAAGGATTGTATATTCGACGGCAATTTCGCTGGCAGGTTTGGAGGCGCACTCTACAAGCGGTTCGGTCTCGGAACGATCATGGGCAGCGTTTTTCGATCAAATTCAGCGGACAGCGGCGGAGGGATTTATTCCGAGGGTTCACAAACACTTATTAACTGCCTCTTCACTGAAAATGCGGCCAACACCGGGGAAGGAGGAGGTCTTTTCTATCCCAATGCCCTTGGTAATCCATCGCATTTCAACTGTACGTTCGCCAATAACACGGCTAACGTTGCTGGCGGAGTGTCTCTAGGCAGCACGGATCCGCTGTTCGTAAACTGTGTCCTATGGGGAAACAGTCATACAGGTGGGCCGGTTGAAACCGCGCAGATATCGGGTGCGCCATTTTCCATATTCGCTTCTTGCATTCAGGATTGGAATATGGCCGGTGTAAATGGCAATATCAATAACGACCCACTCTTCGTGGACCCTTCTGGTAACTTTCGGCTGGACGTCGGTTCCCCATGCATCGACACGGGTCTAGTGGGTGCGTTGCCGCAGGACACATTCGATCTCGACGGCGATGGGAACGTAATCGAACCTCTCCCGCTGGACCTCGACGGAAACGAACGTGTTGTAGGTATCGAGGTGGACATGGGCGCATACGAGTTCGACGTTCCCGAATGCGGAAACGGAATCCAAGAAGGTGGGGAAGAATGCGACGACGGGAACACTGTCAGTACCGACGGATGCGACAACGATTGTCGACTCGGAGGGCAATGCTGTTTTCCTGGTGGTGAATGCTTGGACCATACCGATGAGGCTCTCTGCGTCAGCGTGGGCGGCAGCTACCGTGGACATGGGCTCCTGTGCGCCGACATTGCGTGCCCTGCGCTGCGCGGGGCGTGCTGTTTTCCTGGCGGGGAATGCGTGGACGACGCCAACGAGGATCTCTGCGTCAGCGTGGGCGGCAGTTACCAGGGCGATGGCACAAGCTGTGTCGCCGAGTGCGCGCCCTGCGGGGACGCTGACGATGACGACGATATCGACCTGCACGACTGGGCAAGGCTGCAGCTTTGCTTCACCGGAACGGGCAACGCAAACAAGAATCCCCTCTGTGACCTGTTCGACTGCGACGGCGATACGGATATCGACCTCGACGATTACATGACTTTCCTGCTCTTTGCCGGCAATTGATTCGGAGCGTCAATCAACCTACCCATGCTCTAATTGTGGGCCGAAGCCATACCTAAAGGCCACGCAATTCATAAGCACCGATTGGGCATGCGCGGGGAATGCTGGTACCCCATGTCCTTCCGGAGAGCGTGCATGAGCCAATTTGACCGGGCTGGTATCATCAGCCGTCGACCGATGGTGGTTTGGAAAACGGCTGATGAGATTCAGAGGGACACGCGCGCTTCCGGCTCGCCTCTTGCGTGGCGTCCCCCGGTGCTCAATATGGGATGGTCAACTGATGCAGGATTCATCCCGGCCGGCGGGAGTTCGGCGTTGGCCTGCGCTGCAGGAAATGGAAATAGCGGCCGCCCGGAAGAACCGCGACCTTGCGTTCGTATTGCCGGAACAGGCCGGGAACGAATATATCGCCTTCGCGCTCTTGAATTGCGGGTATGGGCGGTCGAACGAAGTAAGGATGGTCGCTGGGAATCTTCTGTTTGGTAACCTGAATGTTTCCAAGAAGGAGATAGGTAGGCTTCTTGGAGAGAATGTAGGGACCGTCATGCTTCTCGTGCCCCGCCCAGCCACTTCCCGTGTGAACCGGAAGGTGGGCAATGTGTTTGTCGGTCAACCCCGTCATATCGTAGACGTGTAGTCGGGAATAGTAGCCCACCGCCCCGATCGGCACGCAGGCGATGGACGAATCGGCGGCGGCGTTTCTTGCCAGCCACATCCCGGCGGCAGTCCAACCGGGGACTTCGACCCTTTTCTGGTAGTCATACAAGTCGTATTGGGCCAAGCGGGTGGGTTTGACGGCCAACGGAACCATGGCGCAGACCAGGATGCCGAACAAGGCCAAGCCTCCGCGAGCAGGCTGGGCCGGTAAAAGGCGCCTTACTTGGGTGAGTAGCTCCGCGAGTACGGTCTGCATCAGCAAGGCCCAGATAGGTATCACGGGAACCATGAACCGGTACATGGGCAGCCCGTCGCCCCCGACAACGATTACACCCGCGACCAGAGCTGCTCCGACCACAGACAAAGCTCGGGCAAGCGGGCGACGCGGCAAGACCCATACGGCCACGAAGGGTATCACCCATACCAGCAAGCCCCCGTGATCCTTCGCAAAAGCCAGCACATACCGCAAGCCTCTGTGGATCTGAGCGCTGCTGGTTCCGACTTTCACGTAGAATGTGTTTGGCAGCCAATCGCCATAATAGTGATGTCGCCAGAGCAGGTGTGACCCCACGATGATCACGATGGGAATCAGGAATGCGAGGATAAGCCTCCACGCGGTTCGCCCGCGCGCAACCACCAACCAGGCGGTCAAGGCCATGGCGGTGAGGATTCCTTCGGGGCGTAGCAGGGCGCAGACGCCACAGGCCACCCCTGCCTTTGTCAGCCGTCTTGCGTCCGCCTGTTCGTCGCCGGCCAGCAGCAAGGCAACGAGAATGACCGCAGCGTATCCGCAGGCCTCCAGACCTCCCAAGCTCCAGCAGGCAGTTGCTCCGCTGGCCGCCAGCAGGAAAGGACTGAGACAGGCAAGCAGACTGTGCCGCCCAATACCCAGCAAAGGCGCTGCCAGGTACATCACCACCAGACACCCAAGACCGCCGACCAGGGACAGGGCCCGGACTGCGGCAACAAAATTGACGCCGACAAAGCCCAACACGGCGGTCAGGGCCACCCATAGAAAGCTGGTGTAGCCTTCCACCGGCTCCCCAATGTTGTAGACCCACCCGTGGTTCTCAACCACGTTCCGCGCGTAGCGGGCCACGATGAAGGCGTCATCACTGACGAAGTCGTACGCCCACGCATGAACAACCAGAGTCAGCCCCGCGGCAAACAAGCCTGCCACAGACACCCAGGACGCCTGCTGTCCGGCTGCGGCTCTGTGGGCGACGGACTTTCCCGAGGTCATGAACCTTTCCCGCTGTCCACTTACCACATCTCTGCGGCCTCCGCGTGCTCTGCGGTGAATTTCCCCGCATAGGTCATCAAGCCTTCGGCAACATACCGGCGCTCTCGGCGAAGGCGATGAACTCGATGTTGTTGGCCAGAACGTCGGGCGTGTTGCGGATGGTCTCGACGGTCATCCACTCCGCCCGCTGCACCTCCACCGGGTTGGGTTTGACGGTGCCGGCTACGATGCGGGCGGTCCACCATTCCAGATCCAGGCCATCGTCACCACGTCTCCACCGCCAGACCGCCGCACCCGGCTCAATGGTCAGACCGAGCTCCTCGCGGATCTCGCGTACCAATGCGTCCGCCGGCGACTCCTCGGGCAGAATGCCCCCGCCGGGAAAGCACCACCTCCCGCCCAGCGGAATTCCTTCAGCCCGCTTTATCATCAACAGCTTGTCGTTGCGCTGCAGAACCGCCACCACACCGCGCGTACGATCCTTACTGTCGTACTCATGTTTCGGCATCGGGAATGCCTCAAGATGAAGAATGGGCCGGCGGCGCTTCGGACGGCGCCGCCGGCCCTGGTTGATCCAGCAGACTTCACGACCGAACTACGGCCAGATGAGCGAGTCGGTGGTGGCACGGTCCTTCAAGGAATCCCCGAACACCTGCTCGCCCGGCCAGGGATTGGGGATGGTCCGATCACCGGTGGTGCCCTGCGGGTCGGACCCGGCGATGCGCGCCGCTGTAGTATCCGCATTTTGCTGCATCTGCCCCATCAGCGTGTAGATGTTGTCGCCGTCGACGCCGACGGCGGGCTTCTGCTCGAAGTCCACGTGCCCGTCGGCGAAGTAGATGTTCTGTCCGTCGCCGGCACCGCGGCCCCCGTGGTTGGGCGAGTTAAATCGCATCCACTGCCGCGGGGCGGTGCTGAGGTCAAAGACGCCTGCCTCGTACTCCGGCACCTGGCCGCCGTCTTCGGCGTAGGGCCCTTTGTCGGCGACCATGGCCATGCGGGTGTCCACGTCCTCACTGGCCCGCGTGTCGAAGGGGCCCCAGGGCACCTGAAAGCCGTAGCTGATGCTCTGAATACTTTTGAAATCGTAGTAGCGATCGATCTCCTCGGTGTCGTCCACCGTGTCGCCGCTACTGGGACAGATGTAGGCCTTGGGCACCGTCTCGCCCGCACGGATCAGCATCCAGAACGCCCGTGTGGGGGATATGAACTGCCCCAGCGCGGTCGAGTCCTCGGACTCGTCGGCTCGGAAAGGCGCATTATTGTCGGGTCCGTCGGGAGCCTCCAACTGATTCGGCAACGCATACACAACATGTTCACCCGCCGCGAGTAGCGAACGGTCGAACGCCGGGGTCGGCCACTGGTCGTTGTTCCACGGCTCGGCTGCGTAAATCTTGCACGAGTTGCCGATGGCACGCGCGTTGGCAGCGCAGGTCACGCGTTTGGCCAACTCGCGAGCCCGCGACAGACTGGGTAACAGGATCGAGATCAACAGGGCGATGATGGCCACCACCACCAGAAGCTCGATCAACGTAAAACCTCTCCATCTTTTTCGCATCATGCGAACACCTCCCGTGCCTTCAGGCACGATCTTTGTTACGGCGCCTGGCCGAGTAACAACGGCTCACACGACGGCGAAAGCGATTAAGAAACGATAAACGAATGACTGCTATGTTCCCGCGCCGCCGGCCGACGCGATCCATGCCACCGCCGTACGTCTCTTGTCCGTCTACGCTACTCGGTTCTCACGGTGCCGCGGCGCGGGAACAGCCGTCCCGAGCCTGACCCAACAAACTCCTTGTCAGGGAATTTAGAATAGCGAATTCAGAATAGAGAATTCAGAGTAGCGAACTGAAAACACCATCGCCACTCCCGATTCGCTATCCGCTATTCACCATTCGCCATTCACCATAACGACCCCAGGGGACCGTCCCCCAGGGCTGACAATCATAGTATCGATCGAACAGGCCGCAACCGGATCGGCCTGGGAAATACCAAGAGCCGTAACAGAACCTGCGGGACCGGCTTTATAGCTGGCGGGTGGCCCATGTCCTTTGGACATGGGGGACGCGATGATATGCGCTCGCATGAACCACCCGACGATCATCGGCTCCCCCACCTCCAAATGAGGTGGGCCACCCGGCCACCCAGCCGGTCACACGATAGGCCGGAAAGCCTGTCCCACACGGCGAAAGCCTGCCCCGCAATGCAACGCGCAGCCGGGCCGTATCAAACGGATCGTACCGGGTATGAAACACTATCTGAGTAAAGTCTTACGGGATGCCGGCGGAGTGCACAGTATGAAATAGGAAGAATAAACTATAATGTCTGGGATGCAGACCGTCAGCCGCCAGCCGATAGTCAATCCGTCTACTTGAATACTATCGGCGGTTTGCGGCGGTGTCAACCACCGGGCATCGCTTTTGTCTCTCAATTGCGTGGCAACCGCTCATATCCGTAGCTTGACGGTCTCGATCCAGCGACGGTTCTGCACGCCCAGGCCTCGCTTGGCGGCGGCCTCCAGGTAGACGGCCTGCGTGCGCAGGTCGATCTCCGGTAGGCTAAGGATTTTCCGTTGGGAATTGATAATTTGAAGCCCGGCAGTGTCCATAGCGATGGGATCCATGCCGGCCAACATGATGCCGGCGTCCCAGGTGTAGCGGTCCGACGCTTCCGGGCCTTGGTCGAAGACGATGCGAAGAGCGTTTACCAGGTGAAGCCGGAGTTTGTCACGGATGGCCGGTAGAGCAACGATGTCACCGATGAATGGTGCGCAACCGTTGCGATGGAATCGCGCGGGGTGCTTGATCAGAGCATGCGACAGGTTTTTCAGGCAGCAGGTGATGCCGGCGATATTGTGGGTTTTGAGGAAGGGGATGTTGATGATGGCGGTGACCTGGTCGAGGAGGGCGGCAAGGAGGTCCCGCCCGCTGCCGAACTCGGTCGGTTTGTCGTGCCACCCGTTGGCCGGCTGAACGACGCCGTGCTTCCTGAAGATGTCGTCGGATGTCTCGATGGCGACGATCTGATCCGGAGCGAACCCGGCAGCCAGCAACGAGGTAATCACCGCGTCGGCGAACGGCTCACGAATCCCCAGCCCCTCGGCTGCGGATCGGTTGAACTTAAGCCCGATGAGGTCATCGCTTTTGAGGATGGATCGCCAGGCGGCGGCGGAACTGTCCGTTCCGGTCACCCGCCTCAGTGTCAGATCGAGCATCTCGCCGAGAATGGTGCCGTGCACCCGGCGCCGGCGTACGATGTGATCGGAGGTCACCTGGATGACCCGGGCGGTTTGGCCGCGGTCGGGGCCCGGACCGGACGCCCACAAGCGCGGCGGTGGGCCGGCGGCGGCGGCTAAGGCAGCCGCCGCCAGGAAATCCCGTCTGTTGATGGACCGCTCATTCATGGGACGTTGACCTTGGCTGTTCGGGCATCTATATATCGGCTGTAAGTTTGGAGCGCGTACAGTAACGTGCTGTCCCCGATGGGCATTGAAGGGTCTATGAGCGACAAATCCCGGCTCAAGACAGTGCTGGCCCGGCACGGGCAGGAGCACCTGCTGCGCTTCTGGGACGAGCTCGATGAGCGGGAACGGTCGCAACTGGCTGGCGACATCCATGGCATCGACTTCGACGTGTTTCAGCGGGCCCTTGAGCGTACTTCCATCGACTCGGCGGAGACGGACCCGGACGCCTACGACGTGCCGGACGCCCTCTCGGAGCGGCCTTCTGCCCAGACGGAGCCGACCTACGCCCGGGCCCGGGAGCTGGGAACACAGGTCATACGCAACGGACGGGTGGCGGCGCTGACTGTCGCGGGTGGTCAGGCTACGCGGCTGGGGCACGAGGGCCCCAAAGGCGCCTATCCCATCGCGCCGGTCTCGGGCAAATCGCTGTTTCAGTTGTTCGCCGAGTCCATCCTGGCCACCAACCGGCGGTATGACGGCAACGTGCCCTGGTACGTGATGACCTCGCCTGCCAATCATGATCAAACCATCAGGTTTTTTGAGCAGAAGAATTACTTCGGCCTGTCGCCGGACGACGTGAATTTCTTTCCGCAAGGGATGATCCCGGTGGCCGACCCGACCGGCAAGATCCTACTGGAAACCAGGTGCCGGGTGGCCTTGGCACCCAACGGGCACGGCGGCTGCCTCACCGCGCTGGCTGACGAGGGCATGCTGGAGGACCTGGCCCGCCGGGGGGTCGATTACATCAGTTACTTCCAGGTGGACAATCCGCTGGCCATGCCGGTCGACCCGCTCTTTGTGGGGATGCACGCACTGGAACGCTCCGAGATGTCCAGCCTCACCATGGGCAAGGCTGCCGACGACGAGAAGGTCGGTCACTTCGTGCTCATTGACGGCAAGCTGCACGTGGCGGAGTACACCACCTTTCCGGAAACGCTGACCAGGCTGCGGATGCCGGACGGGCAACGCAAATTCGACTTGGCCAACATCGCCATGCACGTGTTGAATCGGGCGTTCGTCGAGCGGCTGGTGGGCCAGGGCCGGCAGCAAACCCTTCCATGGCACCATGCCAGAAAGATCGCGCCGTACGTTGATCTTGAAACCGGTGCAACGGTCAACCCCGACGCGCCCAATGCGAGCAAACTGGAGACGTTCATCTTCGACGCCCTGCCGCTGGCCAATCGTCCGATGCTCCTGCGCACGATTCGTCATGAACGGTTCAGCCCTGTGAAAAGTCTGGAGGGCGTGGACAGTGTGGTCAGCGCCCGGCGTGACATGCTGCGGCGGGCGGCGGCATGGCTGGAAGCGTGCGGTGTGGGCATTCCCAAGAACGCGACCGGTGATTGCGACTGCATGATCGAGATCAGCCCGCTTTACGCTCTGGACGCAGCCATGCTCAGAGAGCGTGAAGACGGCCACCGCCGCGTTGCCCCCGGGGCCAGCGTCCTTCTGGAGTGAGCCGATCCTAAGCCTACAGGACCTGTCGATTCATGACGCTGGCTGGGTGGCCCATGTCCTTTGGACATGGGGGACGCGATGATATGCGCTCGCGTGAACCGCCCGACGATCATCGGCTCCCCCACCTCCAAAGCGGCTGTCGATTTAGTCTGTAGCGCCACCCCTTGTGGGTGGCGCTCCCCCGTTTGGCGCCACCCACAAGGGGTGGCGCTACATCAGGGAGCGCTCCAAACGACTAAATCGACAAACCCCAAAGGAGGTGGGCCACCCGGCCAGAGCAATAGCGAATGGCGAATTCAGAATGGCGAAAAGGGGCGCGGCCGCTCCTGTTTTCGCTATTCGCTATTCGCCATTCGCCATTCCTCCCCGGGGGACGCGATGATATGCGCTCACGTGAACCGCCCGACGATCATCGGCTCCCCCACCTCCAAAGGAGGTAGGCCACCCACCCGCCGTGGGCTACCCATCGCATCCATTAGATCCGTGGTCCGATCACTCTGTCAGCTCGCGCCCAGGGCCTTTTCGATCACTTCGATCACTTTGGGATCGTCCGGCATGGTGCGGGGGCTGAACTTGGCGATCACCTTACCCTTGCGGTCGACGATGTACTTCTGGAAATTCCACTGCACGGCGCCGCCCTGGCCGTGGTCGGCCTTCTTGTCCGTGAGGTACTTGTACAGATCGCACTGGTCCTTGCCCTTGACCGACACCTTGGCGAAGAGATCGAAGGTGACGTCGAAACTCTTGGTACAAAACGCCTTGATCTCCTGGTTGGTGCCGGGCTCCTGGCCCATGAAGTTGTTGGCGGGAAAGGCCAGAACGCGAAATCCGCGGTCCCGGTACTTGCGGTACGTCGACTCCAAACTGGAGTACGTGGACTTGGTGAGCCCTCACCGGCTGGCGACGTTGACGATCATCAACACCAGCCCCTGGTACTTCGATAGCTTCACCGGCTGGCCGTCGATCGATTCCACTTCAAATTCATACACGTCATTAACCTTCCTCTGAGGATCCGGTGTGGATGGGGCGATGCCGTTCTCGCCCGCCATCGCGGAAGCACTCATGCCGGCTGCGAGGATAACCGCAGTCAGATATACGGGTTTCATTGATTTGCCTTCTCCTTTGTTAACTGATGCTGAACGGCCCGCCTGGAATGGGCGGATTGTATCACTTCATCGCCCGGGTTGCCACAGACGGCGGGGCCGCAACCGGCCTCGGGGTGCGACCCATCTATCGAAAGGTTTTAGTTCAACTGCAAATCGGCCCTGAGAACCGGTCGATAGAGGTTGTACCCACTCGCTGTGGTTTCTATACTGGGTTCATCGTTTTTTGGACCGGAGCTGGGCATTATCAGGAGCGAATCATTGACTGAGATCAAGGCCACCAACATTACCTGGCACGAGGGGCACGCCAGCCGCACCGAACGCGAGACACTGCTCAAACAAAAGGGCGTGTTGATCTGGTTCACCGGCTTGAGCGCCTCGGGCAAGAGCACCATCGCGTTCACGCTGGAGCACGCCCTGGTCGAGAGCGGTCGATTGGCCTATGTGCTCGACGGCGACAACATCCGCCATGGATTGAACAAGAACCTGGGCTTCAGCGCGGAGGACCGCAAGGAGAATATCCGGCGTATCGCCGAGGTGGGCAAGCTTTTTGTGGACACCGGCATTATCACCTGCACGGCCTTCATCAGCCCCTACCGGGCGGACCGCGACGCCGCTCGCGAAGTTATCGGCGCCGAGAACTTTATCGAAGTGTACGTCGACGCCTCCATCGAATTGTGTGAGCAGCGCGACCCCAAGGGTTTGTACAAGAAGGCCCGGGCCGGCGAAATCAAAGGTTTCACCGGCATCGACGACCCCTACGAGGCGCCTACCGCCCCGGAACTGGTCATCGACCCGGGCACACAATCACCCCAGCAGGCCAGTGCTATCATCATCAAACTTCTGCAAGAACGTGGTAATCTGCCGGGAAAATCTGCATGACAACGCCGCCTGCGCAAAGCGAGAGGACCCGAGCTCGCCGTGGCTCGGATCCTCGTACGCAGGCTGCCCACCTGCTTGAGGTGGAGACCCGCAGCCGAATGGTCGTATCGTCCGAGTGTGTCGGCGTCTTGAGTTCTGTGGCCCGACCGGCATGCGCGTGGTGACCGATATTACAGGACCCTCAACCGCAACAGCCGGGGCTGTGGGGGCTCGATGAATACGACATGGTACGACGTTGGCGAGTGGATCATCGTGCCCCCCACCTCGAAACGAGGTAGGCCACCCGCCCATCGGGCTCGAAGTGCGTACTCAGCGTTGATGTTTTGTTCGTTAATGAATGACTAGCGCGTTGAACCCACGGCGAATAGACTGATTCGCTTCGTGCCGATCGTATTGGCGGTGAACAGGAAGTAGCTGGCTTCAAAACCGGTGGGAACCAACGAAGCGAGCTTCTGGGGCAGCGTCGGCGCTACGGCCACACCCACGGGCATGGGCGTGCCGCCCGGCTGATCCTCAGGGCCGCCCATTAACATCAGTAACTGCCCCTGCCGGTTGACCAGATGGATGTGGGCGAACTGGGTGTCGGCGATGAAGATTACGCCGTCCGGTCCGACAGCGAGATGCCTGGGTCTGCCCATGTCACCGTATCGGTCTCCCAGCCGGCCTAAGGCGGCTATCGCGGTGTGCCCGGAATCGAACCGCTGCAAGCGCCCGTTCATCATGTCAGAGACCAAAAAGCTGCCGTCCGGATCCATGGCCAGCCCCATGGGAAAGTAGAATTCCCCGAGTTCGCTTCCGGGGCGTCCAAAGCTGGCGAGATGCTCTCCCCGACGCGGTAGCGCCACCCCTTGTGGGTGGCGCCGTTGCGAGGATGCGTCACCCACAAGGGGTGACGCTACGGACTCGGCGGCGGAGAAGACGTCCACTCGATGTGCGGCGATGTCAGCTACAAAAAGCTGCGAGCTTCGCACGGCAACGGCCACAGGTTTATACTGCTTGCGATCGGGCGGAGCGTATCGGGCGGTCAATCGCCCGGTGGCATCGAAGGCCACCACCTCGGCCAGCACCGTGTCAGCGACGTAGAGGGTCGCGCCCTCGTCGACGGCCACCGCCACCGGTTTGGCGAGGACTCCATCGCCGGACAGGCCGATCCGCCTGGCTTCACCGCTACTCAGGTCCCAGTCGTGAACCGCGTTGATGCTGGTGTCACAGATATAAAGATGCCCGTCATGAAAAGCGATCCCGGCGGGGGTTCCCACGTGCGCACCGATTGGCCGGCCGCGCACCAGTTCCACAAAGCTGAAGCGCCGCGGCACAAGATCGCTCAGACTGTTAAACGACCTGAGGTGGATCACTCGCGGCGAAGTCGGAGGGGGCGGGAAACACACGGATTTGAATCCGTGGGCTTCGGGGTTGGCGGTTACCGCCGTCGATGCGCAACCCGCCACGATACCCAGCAAGCCGCCCGGCAGAACAACCACCACAACACAACAGGCGGCGGCAAGGAGTTGTCTTCGTCGTTCGATCATTGGCGGACCTACCGGCTGCTAAGGATCATTTCTCATGGCACGTCAGACAAAGGGCACTGCGAGCGTTACTTCGTACCAGCATGTGATCATTGCCTGCCTGGTTGTGCGGGTCGTGGCAAGAGATACACTCCACCCTGCCGTCGGGCAAAATAACGGTTCCGCTTGCCAGCACCGAGGTCATCGGGCGAAACCCCTTGTCGAACTGTGGGTACTCTATGCCGACCGGATGATCGCTCGTCTGGTGGCCGCTGCTGAAGAGACCGGGATGCTGCTTGTAGACAAACCGCTCGCGTTTTGCTGCGGGGAGGGTGTCCTTGGCGATGGTGCCGTCGTGGCAGCGGATGCACATCCGCGTTCCGCCGCCGGGGAGATTCGTTGGGGTCTTACCTGCACCGAAGGTGCGTGTCAGGTCAGCGTCGGGATCCCAGAGCGGCGCCGCTTTGGGAATCTGCTGACGGTGCGGCACGTGGCAAGCCCCGCAGGTATCATCCTTGGACCAGGCCTCGTTGCTGAAATCGTGCTTGGACCCTTCGATGCCCGCCCAGGTCAGCCCCGCGAACATCCCCAGCAGGACGACAATCGATACTCTGGGAGTTTTAGCTCGTATCATCGGTTTACTCCTTGTCGCCATCGGCTCTGCGAGCGGGCCGCTACGCTGCCCGCGCTACTGCCGTAGGGCAAGTTCACGTGTGCGAAGCCGTGGCAGGTGAGCGTGCAGTTGCCCGAAAGGCGCCCGGTGTCGGTGTGCTCCAATCGTCCTGCCGCGGGTGTCACCACCGAACGGTCGAAATTGATCAGGCTGCTGTGATTCGTCGCATTGCCTTGGCCTCGATAAATGCCGTGGGCGTCATGGCAGACGCTGCACGTGCCGCCGATGTTAACGATATGGCGGCGGTGCCGGGAGAAGCTCTCGTCGCCCAGAATGCTGTCACGGCTGTGACAACCGTAGCAGAGTGCATAGGCCGCCTCACTTTCGGCAGTGAAGTCGTCGGTATCATAGTTGCGCACCAGCAGCGGCTGGTTGATCGAGCCGTGCGGCCCATTGGCGCCGGATCCACCAAACGAGCGGGCGTTGTCGCTGTTATGGCAGTCGGTGCAGGTGATGATACTGCCGACCCGAAGCGGTGAAATGAGACTCACCACATCCTGATTGCGCCGCGGACCGGCTATGGGATGGAATGACGGATTCGACGGCTGAAACTCCAGCCGCGTATTGGTCTGGCTGATCTGCCGAGAGGTTCGCAGGCGCGGCCGGGCCAGGCCGTCCCCGTGACACTTGAAACAGATCTCGTACCCGAACGTGGCGTTATTCGTTTCGCGACCCGTGATGGTGATTCCTGACACATGTAGACTGGGCCCCTTCACGATTTGACCGAGCGTCCCGCGTACCCTGCCGATGGGGTTGGGCTGTACGGCGTGCGGGTTGTGGCAGTCGACACATTCGACGTGGCGCCGCATGTTGAAGGGCGTTTCGGCGGGATCGTGCACTCCCGTGCGAAAGCGAACGTCATGACTGGAGCGCTTGGCGATGTCAGCGGCGATGTTGAAACCGGCTACGGTGCCGCTGTGGCAGTTCAGACAACCGTCCTCCTCCCGGCGGAAACGGAGAAGCCTTTCGCGCTGGCCGGCGGAGTGGACCTTGTGACAGTTGAGACAACCATTGTCCATCATCGACGCGTACTTGAGCCGCTCCGTCGGATCAACGGTTCTGCCGGTGGTTCGCTTGCGGCTGGTGGCGTGCGATGCGTGACGCCATCCATCACGGTTATGACAGGTGATACATATGGCCGACATCTGATCCGAGATCCTCAGAAAATCGCCCAGCTCATTGTTGTGGGGATCGTGGCAGGTCGTGCAATGCATCTCACCGTGCACCCCCAGCGGCAGCTCCCGGCTGATCACCTCCGGCGGACGAATCTGGCGGTCGGCGTTGGTGAGCGCCCGGTCGTATCGGAATCCTATAGGATGATCGTCGGAAAGGTCGCTGGTCAGATCAGCCGTTCCGGGTGGAATGGTCCGCGCAGTCATTACGATGGGCTCCGTGACCGGACGTGAGAGCACGTTTCCCAGCGCCATGGATCCGTCATGGCAACTGAGACACATCTTTGAGGGGCCGGACGGCTGATCGACCCGTGCCTCGGTCGTTGAGCTCTGGTAAATGCGATAGTGGGTGCGCGGATTCTCCCGGTTCCACAGCGGTGTTTGTGGGGCTGCGTTGTGCGGCGCGTGGCAGAAGATGCAGATTTCGGATTCATTGACCCCGCGAATAGGCCCCGGGCCCCGCGCCGACAGATCGTGCTTGGAGTTGACCACGGACTCGTCGGCCAGCGCCCCGGCGGCGATCACGCCGAGGGCTAAAGCGACATGAGCCGCGACCTTAAGGGATCGAAGGGTGGCCCATGTCCTTTGGACATGGGGGACGCGATGATATGCGCTCACGTGAACCGCCCCACGATCATCGGCTCCCCCACCTCCAAAGGAGGTGGGCCACCCGTCTAAAGACGTGGGCCACCCATCGTATCTCGCCCCAAGTGCCGAGAAAGGATTCTCGGCACAGCGGTCCGCCGAGAAAGGATTCTCGGCACAGCACTCTGTTCGCCGTTGGGTAACGTCACAACGCATCGTCATTGTGCATCCCCCATGTAGGCAAAGACCTGGATTCGGCGATTGCCGGCATCAGCGACCCAGATGCGATCCCGCTCATCGATGGCAAGTCCCGCCGGCAGCGAAAACTCGCCAACGTCACCACCTTCTTCTCCCCAGGCCATCAAGAGCCGCCCGTCCACGTCGAACACCTGAATATTCTCAAAACGTGTGTCGCCCACGTAGACGTGGCCATCACTGTCGAAAGCCACTCCCTTGGGCATGGCAAAGTCGCCCGCGCCGTCCCCTTCTTGCCCGATGGTCCGAAGGCATCGGCCGTCCGGATCGAGCAGTTGAACCCGGAAGTTGCCGCTGTCCGCCACCAACAACCGCCCATCGGCGTAGCAAATGTGGGTCGGAAAATTGAATTCGCCGGGACCTGCGCCGCGCTGACCGATAGTCTCGACCAACGCACCTGTCAGGTCGAACACAGCCAGCCGATGGGACGCGCCGTCGACAACGTAGAGCCGGTCACGATCCGGGAGGTAGGCGATTCCCACAGGGCGGCTCAGCACTTCGGCGCCGAACCGCCTGAGGTATCGACCTTGCATGTCCAATTCGATCACCTCATGACGCTGGGCATCGGAGACGAAGAGCCTGTCGCCGGCCCAGGCGACACCGAGGGGCACGACGAAGCGTTGGTCATCCCAACCGTTGACGCGTCGATGGGTACGGGCTTCAAGGTCGATCAGGTGAACCGCCGCCGCCGCACCGTCAGCCACCGCCAGGACTCCTCGGGGATGGACCGCGACAGCCAGCGGGCCGGCGAACCGGATCGGCGGCCGGGGACCACGAAAAACAGCCTTGGTCACTTCCAAGCCCGATTGGGCGGCTTTCAAATCCCCACTGTCCGACAGCGTGCCGACGTACCTGATCCGCGGCCGGTTGGGCGACGGCGGCCAGACCATCGGCGGTTCCATCGCAGGGAACAGCAAGCCCTCGGGCCGGGCGCACCCGCCCGTCGGCTCCGTAATGAGCCAGCACCCCAGCAACGTGAGCAGTCGCTGTCTGCTAGCGACGGACAGGCACATTGGCAAACTCCCGGCGCACCCTGAAGTACACCCCAAAGTTGTCTTCCTGGGACTCGGGCAAATCGAGACGATCATACTCCAGCGTCAGTTCGCCCGACAGATCGCCCATGACGAAGTCCAAACCAGCCGCCACGTCCCAGCCTTGGGTGATGCCCCGGCTGGAATCACGCTCATATCGATACGCTAACCGCTCGATGGTAGACAGCGATTCAGTCAAACGCCGGCGATGGTTCAGCTCCACGTCGATGAGCGTGACGTTGCGATCGAGGAGCCCGCCCTCAAACAACAGTCGGGAGAATCGGGTCGAAGTGTCAACGGTATGTTCCGGGCCCTGAATAACGTGCAGCAGGCCGTTGACGTGGAAGGCGTCGTAGGGCTCCACGGTATCGTCGAAAACTTCATACTCCAGGCCGAGCGTGTAGCGCTTGGTCTGGTATCGTGCACCGACACGATGGTGATTGGTGCGGTCGGCGCGTCGGGCAAAGCCGACCGACGTATCGTCTTCCTGGTTGCGGTAGGAAAATCGGTAGTACGGCGTGAGCCCGTTGGTGAATCGCTGCTCCAGGCTGAAGTCCGTGCGAATGGTATCCAAGCTGCCGTCCGCCGGGGTGCGGAACTGGTAGTCGATCAGCACGGTGTCGCCGTCATTGATGCGCCCCGTGCGCACCCGCTCGATTCTGGTCACGTTGCCCTGGAGCAACACCGTATAATCAAGACCCGATCGGTAGACGCGACGGTTGCCGGCGTCGGTGACGACGACACTGCCCGGCACTACGTTGCGGTTTCGCAGCGTGATGGCGATGGGATCGCGAAAGGTGGCGGACTCGTCGAGTATCACCCGCCGGCCGTTGTCGCCGCCGGCGTCTTCGGTGTCGTAGGCCAGGGACAGGTTGGCGTAGAGATGACCGAAGCGGTTCTTGCGGTTGTACTGCCAGTCGACGGAGGCGCCGTACTGCGTCGTGTTGATATCGTCCTCGATGCCTTCATACAGGCCGAACAGGTCGATCGTCGTGGTGAGGTTGCTGTAAAGCTGGTGGACGGCTTGAAAGTCAATTCGCTGCGTTTCGACGTCCAGCCCCGCGTAGCGCTCGCGATTGAAGTGGTATTTGTACAAGGTCTGCAGATTCTCGCCATGCTGCAAGGTAAGTTGCGGCCCGATTTCAAAGAAATCGCGAGCGAAGTCGCCGCTTTCTTCCTGCCAGTGCACCCGCGTCCGGTAGCTGTGCTGGTGCTCGCGACCGAACTCCAGCTCGTGATCGATGATGAACAGGTCCCGCGTGGTTTCAAAGGTCTCCAATAAACCCTGGTATTCCTGCTCCGTTTCGGCGTGTTCATACGACAGTTTGAACTTGTGATGATCGGAGATGAGCCACTCCAGGCCGTAGCGGAGCGAGCTTTCGATGAATTGCTCGTCGTCGCTCCGGTCCCGATTCCCTCTGCGATCGGTCCGGACGAAGTCGTACGACAGCTCCATGGGGACCTTTTCGTGAGCAAAGACCCAACTGGTCCCAAAGCCGGTGCGGCGCTCTTGGAGCGTCGGCTGAAACCGCCGATTGATGCGATCGTCCTGCCTGGCGCCGTACAACGATCCGGACAGCAACTTGCCTTGAAAGAAGTTCAGACGGGCGTCGTATTCCAGCAATAAACCGCGATCCGTGTCGGATCGGTCTAGAGAATCGGTGTTTTCGTCGAAGTGATCCTGGGTCAGAGCGAAGCTCAGGTCAGCCCGGTAGGTGATAAAGCTCGGATCCAGGACCGTCCCGCCGAGGTTCAAGCCGAGCCGTTCGTCAAACCCCCATTGGCGATTTGTTTGCCGACGATTCCGCGCAGCACGACGGCTGGAGGTTTCCACCCTCGTGTAGTAGTAATCCGCCTCGATCTCAAGATAGGCGTCGGCAATATCAAGGGTCAGGTATCGAGGCTTGGGGGCGTCGGAGGAGCCATCATCCACAGCGCGGGCCTGGGCCCCGCCCACCATGCTCGCCAACCATATTGCCCACGCTACCGGCGCCAGACGTAGAGTATTGACCGCACCACACATTGCGCCCTTCTCGTCGCTTCCACTCGACGGACCGCCGGCATCGCACCAAGCCGGACGGTCAACTCACCGGTTGTATAGGCGATGCGGCCACGATTCGCAATGACGAAGCGTGAAGGCAGGCGAACGCCCCGCACCAACAAAGCCGTTGTGCCAACGGCTTTGTTGGTGCGGGGCAACCGTCTGCCCTACCACCCCTCGGCCCCGCGCGGGTGGGTCACACCCTATTGATCTTCTTCGCCGGCTGAGTAGTCTGGAGCACCGTCCGGTCACGAGCGCCGTCGGGACAGGGCAGGTTTCGAGGAGACATTGTCGTGGGCAGATTCGTTCACGCGTTTTGGCTTGGTCCGGTGATCATCCTGGGATGCTCTCAGGGTGCCCAAGAGCGACTCAAGCACTGGTTTTTCGAGATTCCCGATGAGATCCCTCTACAGGCCCAGGCTGCTGAGCACGCCTCGCCCCCACCGGAACTCCCCGTGTTGGTCCTCGCCCAATCGAGATATAAATCGGTGCACAACCCCTACCTGACGCGAGAGTGTCACAACTGCCATGATGCAGGGCGAAAAATGCAGGTGCGCACTGATATAATGGACTCCTGCAGCGCCTGTCACGCTCGCTACTTCAGTGACCAGGTGGGTCACCCGCCGGTGGCTGAGGGACAGTGTGACGCCTGTCACGATATGCACCATAGTGAACAGCTCGGCTTGCTGAAGCTGCCAATCTTTGACACCTGTATAGAGTGCCACGACGAGCCGGAAGATCTAAGCGAACAGGCCCACGGCGTCCAGGGCGTCGAGAATTGCACCACCTGCCACGATCCGCATTTTGGCAGAGGCCGACTCCTCAAAGCCGGTAGCGGCGCCGGCCCCTAACCGGGTGGGGCAGGTCGATGACAGGCCTTCCCCGTCAGGGCGAAACCGGAACCATCGTATTGACGATTGCGGATTGGGGATTGGGGATTGCGGATTCCCTTTTGTGCCTTTGTCCCTCCGTCCCTTCGTCCCTCCGTCCCTCCGTCCCTTTTCTTCTCTTCCTCTCTTGGCACGGGAAGTGCTGGATATATGATTAGACAACAGGACAACGCCCGGCCGACGTAGAAGCAATGGGGCAGGCTGAGCTTCGAGCCCTGCCGCAAGCGTCGGTGTGTAGACCCTCGTTCGTCGGCATGCCTTACAGGTGCCGGCGCGAGCCTGTTGCCTGGCTGGTTGCCGATGGTTGTTTGCGTGGTGCGGACGGCGGTAGCGCGGATGCCGCCCCTCGCGCAGCGAATTTCCACAATAAAGAATGGTTTCTCAAAACGAAGAAAAGGTCAGGTCAAAAATGAGAATGAACACTGGTAGATTCAACTTCGTGATGGGTACGGGGGTCATGATCGGCCTCGTGGGCTTCCTCGTGAGTTGCGACTTGGTAACTCCCCCTGCCGATTCATGCGCTGGCGTTAACTGCGCTGAAGGCGAGACCTGTGTCGGCGGGGATTGTATCGTGGTGGATCCCTGCGCAGGCGTTAATTGCGCCCAAGGCGAGACCTGCGTCAACGGTGCGTGCATCCCGCCGGCTGGGGGCGCCGCCCCAACGCTACTGGGCCTGGACGCCGACAAGGCAATGACTCTGCCGTTCACCGCCCAGGCGGCCTACAACGACGACACGATGTTCTTTCACATGAGCTGGCAGGGTGACCGCGGCGACACGCATGACTATTTCCGCTACACCGACGGCGCCTGGCAGCGAGAAGGAGGAACCCGCCGCGACGCCCAGGCCACCATCGACAACGACGAGATTCGTGGCAGTACCAACCTCAACTCAACCATCTACGAGTCGCGGGTCACGTTCATGCTCGACGACCCCAACGGACCCAACGCGGTCGAGGGCTTCGGGCAGATTGGCTGTACGCTGACCTGCCACGACAACAGCCGGGCCATGCCCACGTGGACGAATGCTGACGGGTCAGTTCACAAGTATCTGAACGACGATCGTCCCGGCCGATTGGATCTCTGGCATCACCGGCTCGGTCGAGCAAACCCCATCGGGCAGTCGGATGACCAATGGGTCGGGACCCGTGTCGGCGACGAAGTTGACTCAGGGGGCGGGTCTCGCCACGGCGATGCGGGCACCGGCCCGTTCGCCACCGGCACGCCTGACGACGCCGGGAACCCACAGTGGGTATTTGATCCAGACACCACCGGTGGGTTGTTCGCGTTCCCGTTCGAGGAACTGTTCACCAGCCCGCTACGCTATTTCGTCGATGAGTCCGCTGCCGATCTCGGGCCCAACGCCCCCAATCCGGTCGGCATCAACTACGCCGACGCTGTGGCAATCGGATACGTGCCCAGCGAAGGCGACACGGTGCCGCGCCGCAGGCTTCGCCAAACGGAAGGGAGCCGCGGTGACATTTTGGCGGCCGGCACTACCTTTACGCCATCTGATGCGGACCCGTTGGTGGGCCGATGGGACTCCAACATTCAGCGGGCCCTCGACACCACAAACGACGATGACACGGCATTGGCAGATGGAGGTCTGTACAACATCGCCTTCGCCGTCCATGCGGGCATGGTGACCGTCAGGGACCACTATGTCTCTTTCACCTACACCCTGTCCCTCAACGGCGGTAACGCGGACATCCAGGCGGTAAAGCTCTCCGGCAGCGGTGCCGGGAATCTCCCCGACTTCTCCGACACCAATCAGTTCCCGGTGACCGAGATCAACCTGTACCTACCGGGGATCGCCAGCTACGAGTTCCTGGTGGGGGAAAACGCCGGGCTTGAATACATCGACCCGGCTACTGGAACGGCGGTCGATCAGAATCATGCCGGCTCCAGCGGCCTGCTCACCCAGGGGCTGGGCTGCCGCGATTGTCACACAGTTACCGCTGCGGAAACGTTTGCCCCGCCGCAACCTGATGGGTTTCCTGCCGGGGCGATGGAGACACTGGTCCCGCAGCGAGGCGGCGTTTTCACGCCGACACCGATCCCGGCAGAATAGCTTCGGGGCCGGTCGTCGCGACAACTCGAACGCGGCCTTCGCGGGAGTGCACCAGGACATCCTGGGATAGGCTCTTAATCGGGCTCCGGCTCGGGGGCTAATACCTTCCCCCACGATACGGCCCTGGCCTGCCAGTTTTCCGTGGTTCCGAAATCGTCGATCTCGGGGAACTCGTGGCTTTGCGGCGTGGTATAGTCTGTGATTGTCCCGCCGAACGGCAGGTACTGGTGCAATAAGAAGCGCAAAGGTCGGCCGATCTGCTTCAGCTCCCCATTCTCGTCCTTCTCGACGTACCAGAAGTCGATGAAAATATGATCGACGTACCAGCCATGGGTTTCGCTTACGGTAAAAATGATCTTGGCCTTCTCGCCCTGGCGCTCCACGTCGACATCCACGTGGATGTCGGGCGGCGCATCCGGCTCGACGCCCTCCACCTCGGGGTCGTAGTACTTCGGACTCTGATCGACCTCTTTGGGCAGGTCAGGATGCTCCACCCGATGCTGTGTGTACCAGACGAAAGCGCCCAGGGCCGCGAGGATGGCCAGCGCGACGACTCTCATAGCCATGATAACAGCCTCTCCTGGAAACTAGATACTAGTGTAGTGTCTCACGCAGATGGGCTATTATCCGAGACCCGACCGTAAGGGAGGGCAAACGCTACCGCCCGACGGAACCGCTCCCTCACGGTCGCGGCTCGGTTCGCGAAGAATGCGCCAACTCCGAGACACTACACTAGTATCTAGAATCCGGGACCAAATGTCCAGTGGGCCGGCTGCGAGGTCGAGGTGGGAAGATCAGAAACGCCGCCACCAGCGTCGCACCGCACAAGCAGATCAGCATGACCCGCCGGGAGCGGTCACAGTACATCGGCCAATGGCTGGACCAGGGCAGTCCGTCGAGCACCCGCCTGACCGCCTGGGGCGGCTGCACCGGCGGCGGCCACGGCTGCGATAATCGGGCTGGTGGCTGGTCGAATCGGCCTACGCGCACGCTCCGCTCATCCGGACCTGCGTAGGCCAGTTCACGCTGGGCCACCCGCGTCACCACCAGCGGATCGTCCCGCAGGCCCGCCAGATGACGGCGCTGACCTTCCAGGTCCGCCCGCATCTGCTCGACGGCACGCAGTTCCAACTGCTCAGCCATCTTCAACGCGCTATAGTTCTGCCACAGTGGGACAATCACGCAAGGTGCGAACACTGCAGAGGACATCAATACAAGCGTCCAGAACAACACCGGCGAAGGTCCCCGCCGGAGCGTTTCCGCCGCTGCAAACGCAGATGCACCGACCGCTGCCGATTCGTAATCTAAGAGGTGTGTCCGATCATCCATGATCTTTCAGCCCATCTCCAAACTGCTGCGGGACCGGCTTTCCAGCCGGTCAATGAGAGGAAGCATACGTTA
Organism: Phycisphaerae bacterium; assembly: GCA_036477795.1. Taxonomy (GTDB): domain Bacteria; phylum Planctomycetota; class Phycisphaerae; order UBA1845; family UBA1845; genus JAZGDL01. The sequence continues at coordinate 1,962 of JAZGDL010000256.1, read as the reverse complement.
CGCTTCGGGCGTCTGCCAAACGACAAAGTCACTGCCAACGTCAACCGGCCACAGGGCGGTCACGGGGTGGTCCGCATGGCGGAACCTTGTTCCAGGCCCGCACGGCGGGCCCTACTTGTTCCAGAACACTCCGCCGTACACGGCGCTGTCACCCAGGTGCTCCTCGATCCGCAACAGACGGTTGTACTTGGCGATTCGGTCCGAACGACACAGGCTGCCGGTCTTGATCTGACCGGCGTTGGTCGCCACTGCGATATCCGCTATGGTGGTGTCTTCGGTCTCACCGCTGCGGTGGCTGATCACCGCCGTCCAGCCGTTTCGCATGGCTAGATCGATGGCCTGAAACGTCTCAGTCAGTGTGCCGATCTGATTGACCTTGATCAGGATCGAGTTGGCGCACCGCTCCTTGATGCCGCGGGCCAGCCGTTCCGTGTTGGTGACCAGCAGATCGTCGGCCACCAGTTGCATACGGTCGCCCAACGCCGCGTTGAGCTTGGTCCATCCCTCCCAGTCATTCTCACCCAGCCCGTCCTCCAGGCTGCGGATGGGGTACTTCTCACACCACCCTTTCCAGCGTTCGATCATTTCATCGGAAGAGACCGTCTTGGACGGCTCGGACTTGAAGAACCGATACTGACCACTTTCGTCCACCATCTCCGATGAGGCTGGATCCAGCGCGATGAACACGTCCTCGCCCGGCTTGTAGCCCGCCGCCGTGATGGCCTCGAGGATGGTGGTCAGAGCCTCCTCGTTGGACTTGAGATCCGGCGCGAAACCGCCCTCGTCGCCGACGGCTGTGTTGTATCCCTTCTTCTTGAGCACGCCCTTTAGCGTGTGAAAGATCTCCGAGCCCATTCGCAGAGCGTGCGAGAACGATTCAGCGCCCCACGGCTGGATCATGAACTCCTGAAAATCAACGTTGTTGTCCGCATGCTTGCCGCCGTTAATGATGTTCATCATGGGTACCGGCATGACGTTGGCCCGCGGGCCGCCCAGGTAGCGAAAAAGCGGAAGCTCCGAGGACATGGCCGCCGCTTTGGCGGCCGCCAACGACACCGACAGGATCGCGTTGGCCCCCAGCCGACCCTTGTTCGGCGTCCCGTCCAGGGCGATCATGGTCTCGTCGATCTGCTCCTGATCGGTGGCATCCAGCCCCACCACCGCCTCATGGATCTCGCCGTTGACATAGCCGACCGCCTTGAGCACCCCCTTGCCCTGGTACCGGGAGCCGTCCCCGTCGCGCAGCTCCACCGCCTCGTGTTCGCCGGTCGAGGCTCCGGAAGGCACCGCCGCCTCCCCATAGCTTCCGTCCTCCAGAACCACCACCGCTTCCACCGTAGGAAACCCCCGCGAGTCAAGAATCTCGCGGCCATGCACCTCAACAATGATCGAAGACACGCCACACCTCCAGGGGATTGCGGATTGACGATTGACGATTGACGATTGTGGGCGGCGAATCCACAATCGTCAATCGTCAATTTTCTTATCGAAGGGGCCGCCCCGCCGCGTCAGCGAATCAGCCGTGCCCTGGGCACCTGTCCAAGGCCACCCAGCCTCCAAGGCCTGAGTGTCGATGGTCCGATTGGCCCACACCGGTCAATCTGCTACAATAGTGGGGCTGAGGAAACTGAAAATGAGTACCCGGACGCTGATCACTTCGCAGGAATTCGAGACGATCTGCAACCAGCTCGGCCCGTACGAGCTGATTCGCGGGGAGGTGGTGGAATTGTCACCAGGCGGCTTCAAACACAGTAGGATCACCGGACAGGTCACCATGGTCATTGGGCGGTGGGCCCAGCAGACGAAGCTCGGACGGGTTCTCACGGGCGAAGCCGGGGTCATCGTTGAGTCCGACCCGGATACGGTCAGGGGTGCGGACGTCGCATACATTTCCTACCAGCGCCTCCCGCGTGAAGCCGAACCCAGCGGGTTCTGTGCTACGCCGCCGGAACTGGTCGTCGA
>JAZGDL010000255.1:0-5737 GCA_036477795.1 Phycisphaerae bacterium | reverse complement strand
TCAAGGGCGAGGAGAAGCTGACCTCGGCCGTTTTGCAGTTGACCCAGGAAGAACGCTCTGCGGTCATGTTCGTCCGTTTCGGTGGGCCGTCGGCGTTTTTCTCTTTTCCGGGTGGCCGGCCGGCGCGGTACGCCAAACTTAAGGAAGTGCTGGAGGACGCCAACTTCGAAGTGCAGGAATGGGATGTCTCTTCGAGCGACAATCCCCCGGAGATTGATCCACCTCCGACGCGAACCATTTACGTCGTCCTGCGCCCCGCGGTGCCGCCGCGAAACCCATTCAACCAGGCCCGGCAACAGCAGCAGTTCAGCGAGCAGCACAAACAGAAAGTTATCGATCAACTGGGCGATAATCCGCGGGCGGTTTTCCTGGCGGGTTGGGCACCGGGTCCGTTCGGCTCCTTTCCCGATCCTTATCCGTATGATGCCTACCTGAACGATAACTGGGGCGTTCATGTCGCCTCCGACAGTCTGTTGCTCAAGGCCTTTCCAAGCGATCGGGCCGGTGAATTCGCCTTGGGCCAGCGGAGCCTGTTCCAATCCGAGTTTGCCCGCTCGGACCACCTGATCGTCAAGGGAATGCGCGGTCAGCCGGCCTCGTTTCCGTACGTTTCACCGCTGGGAATCGCATCGGAACCGCCTGAGGGCGTGAGCATCGAACGGCTGCTGTGGTTTGAGCGGACGGAGAGTCTGTGGAGCATCAAGGATGTGCAGAAGTATATCGAACAGGCCCGCCGCATGCGGGGCGTCAGACGAGAACCCACAGACACGCTAGGCCCTTTTGATCTGGCTCTTGCCGCAGAGAAGGGGGAGGGCAAGATCATCGTGATCAGCTCGCGGGATTTCCTGCTCGATCAGATCGCCCTGGCCCCCATGATGATGCTCACGTCCCAAGGCCTGACCATCAGGCAACGCAATCCCGGCAATGTTCAACTGTTTCTCAATGCGCTGCACTGGCTCAATGACAAGACCGAGTGGATGGACGTCGGCAAACCCGTCAATGTGGGCACCTTGGATATTGAAGAGGGGCCGCAACTGAAATTCATCCGAACGCTGGTGTACGCCATCTGGCCGGGACTGGTGCTGCTCTGCGGTGGTATCACCTGGTGGGTTCGTCGGAGATAAGTATACCATGAATTTCAAGACCACCGTTGTTATGATGATCGTCTTGGCGATTCTGTTGGGATGGTTCCTGATTGAAAGGCCTGATCAGAAGGCGGATGCCGACAGATCCCCGGTGGTACGAACGACGTCATCCGTGGCGGAGAAGTCCATCTTCGAGAATCCACCCGAGGTTGATGACGTTTCGGCTGTCAGCGTGACCAGAGCCGGTGAAGACACCTGGCGATTCGAGCGGGCCGCCGCAGAGGATTCGCAAGACGATGCCGGATGGCAGATGATGGAGCCGGGCCGATTCGACGTGCAGAAGTGGCACGTTGACAGCATCGTTCGCACCGTTACCGAACTGAAGTATCACATCAAGTACGCTCCCGGCGACACCGGGGCGGTCACAGCCGCCCAAGCCGGGCTTGATCCACCCCGCGTCGAGGTGGTCATTGAAGACCGGGAGGGCGCCAGTACGGTACTCCAGGCCGGCAAGCCGGTGCCACCCAACGGCACTTACGTGCGCGTCGACGGGTCGGATGACATCTATGTCGCTCAAAGGTCGCTTGAATACCTGGTCAAGGACAGCGTGAACGATTACCGCGACAAATCACTGGTCAAGTTCAGCGCGGGCGATGCCACCGGCATGACCGTCCTGCACCGGCCTGAAGACGGAGACCCGGTGAGGTACCGGCTGGCTAAGCTTGACGGCGAGGATTGGGCGTTTCAGGAGCCCTTCGCCGCTGATGCCGACGATTCGGCCATCGAAAACGCGATCACTGCGGCTTCGCGTCTGAGGGCCGGCGAGTGGGTCGAGCATCGGCCCCAAGACGGGTATGGAGTGTTCGGCCTGGCGGCTGCAAAGTTGGAAGTCGAAATCGTCACCGAAAAAACCATCATCGAATCTGAAGATGACGACGATGAGGAAGCCGAGGGTGACGACACCGAACAGGTTTCCGATCAGAAGGATGATGCCGAGCAGCGGGAGGAGACTAAGCACGTCGAGACGCAGCGCTACGCGTTCATGCTTTCGGGGCGTAGCCCGCTGGGCAAGGATTCGGTGGTATATTTCAAGCTGGCGGATCAGGAAGCCGTAGCCACCATTTCAAAGACCATCGCAGATAAGTTTCTTCCGGAAACGGACAAATGGCGCAACATGGACGTGGTCCCCACGCCGGTCACCAACGCTGAGAAGGTGCGAATTCAGATCCGGGACGCCCGGTCGGCGGTGTTGGTCAAGAACGAACGGAAGGAGTGGGTGTTCGAGGATACCGGGGCGCGCGGTGAAAAGGTCGCCATCGACGATTTGCTCAAGACCATCGACGATCTGAAGGCTCTCAACTTTGTCGACGGAGCGGACCCAACGGAGGCCAGGTTCGGTCTTGTTGATCCCCGTGCTCAGATCGTGCTCATCCTTCCGGGACGTGATCAGCCGGAGAAGATCACCGTCGGCAACCCCACGGACGACGTGGCCAAGCGCGTATATTACGTACGTCGGGGCGAGTCTTCGTCGATCGCCAAGGTGCGTGCCGACGACGTCGCCGTGCTGGAGCGCAGCCCGAACGACTATCTCAACCGCGAGATCGTGACCATGGCCTCGAGCGATCTGGAGCGCATCGAGATCACCCGTCCCAATGCCGTGACCGGCGAGACTGAATTGATCGAGCTGGTACAGACGGACGGCAAGTGGCGATTGGCTAAACCGGTAGACGCCGCCGCAGACACGGCTGCGGCACTCAAACTGGTGACGACCATCGCCAATCTTAGGGCTGAACAGGTCGTGGATCAGTCCGGCCCGGAAAGTGCCTACGGGCTTGACCAGCCAACGGTCAAGCTGACGGTGACGTATAAGGGGCCGGCGGTCATTACCGCAGACCAAGATGCGGCGGAGCCCCAGCCGCCTGCATCACAAAGCGTTGAACTGAGTATGGCGGAGAAGGATGGGAAAGTGTACGCCAAGCGGGCCGACGCCCCGGCCATCTATCGGATTCGCCGCAGAGATTTCGAGCCGACCCAAGCTGAGTTTCACGACAAGAGTGTATTAACCTTCGAGCAGTCTCAGGTGGTTTCCGTCTCGGTCACTTCCGGCGAAACAACCCATCGGTTCGAAAAGAGGGATGAGGGTTGGGTCTATGCGGCTGAGCCGGATCTGCCCATCGATCCTAAGAAGGTCACCGATCTGCTGCTGCAAATAAACGATTTGCGGCTCAAGCGCTACGTCGCCTACGCTGTGGAGAGCCTGGCTGACTACGGACTTGACAAGCCGGCCAAGACCGTCAAAGTCGGGTTCGAAGGCCAGGAGGCCATGGCGTTGTTCGTTTCAGAGCGATCTTGCCCGGGTGATAGCGGCCGGAGTGTCTACGCCGTGATCGAGGGCACGGCTGACATATTCCTGCTAACTCCGGACACCGTTTCGCGCTTGGCAGTTTCGCTGGGAGATTTTGAGAAAGCACCCGGTTCCTGATGGAATTGCTGCTGGTTCGCCATGGCGAGGCGACTCCCGTCGGCTCCAAGGGCGTCCGCTCCGACCGGCAGCGCAAGCTCACACCCGCAGGCCTGGAAAAGACAAAACGGGCGGCCATCGCACTTAACAAGCTCGACGTGCGCATCGACGCTATGCTCGCCAGCCCATATCCCCGCGCCCTGGAAACAGCCAAAACCCTGTGTGAAGGGCTCGAAAACAGGCCGCGACTGCGTGCCCGAGACAGCCTGCGTCCCGGAGGCGATATTGATACGATCCTGCAGGAAATCCGTCTCAACGCCGAACTCGGAGCCATCGGCCTCTGCTGCCACGAGCCGACTCTCTCCCGCTTGACCGACGTGTTGCTGGGCGGCAGCGAAAGGCCGCCGCTGGTCTTCCACACCGGAGCCGTCGCGTTCATGCAGGTGGATTTGGACCAGGACCCGCCGGCGGCGACGCTGCACTGGTTCCTGGATTCGCGGCAGCTCGATCTGATCGCGCGGCCCTGCTGAACGACGGAGCTAGTGTGAATACCCCAAACAGCGTTTCGCTAATCCCATAATTCGTGACGGCAGGTTGTTGCATCTGTTCATAGTGGGCCGTAGAAGAGAGGCGTTGGCCCACGCCGTTAAAGAAAGGGGTGCGGCACTGGTTTTCCCTGGTATCCCCGACCGGCCAGCCCGCACCCCTTCTTTCTTATCGTTTATGGTTTTTGCCAAACCGCCCGACCCGCGGGATTCATCCCGCGCGGCGCCCCCATGAAGACCATCCTACACCCGGTTCTAACGTCGTGACAGAGCCACGCGTTTGCGCGCTTTGGCGCGGGCCACCGCCAGGTCCTTGGCCTTTCGTAACGCAGGGTCGGCCGCCGGCATCGCCGACGCATCCTGCAACTCCTTTTCAACTTGAGCCAGGTCAATGTCGCTCGCGGCTTCGGCACCCTCGGTCAGAATAGTCAACTCGTTGTTGAGCATCTGGGCGAAACCACTGTCCAGAAAGAACCGCTGATCCCCATCGACGGACGAGACCCGCAATTCACCCACACCCAGTTTGCACAACAAAGGAGCCCGGTTGGTAAGAAACCCCATCTCACCATCATGGACGGGCAGGGCCACCATGGTGGCATCGCACTCCAACACCTGCTGCTCCGGTGTAATCAGGAGGCAACGTAGCGTTTTTCCGTCAGCCATGACAGTGTCTCGCTGTACATGCCCAAGCGTGTTTACGCGGCGGCACGGAGTTTCTCATCTTTTTGGGCGGCGTCTTCAATTCCACCGACGTACAAGAAGGCCTGTTCCGAAAGGTGGTCCCACTTGCCTTCGCACAGTTCGCTGAAGGAACGGATGGTGTCGGCCAGCCGTGTGTATTTGCCCGGAAATCCGGTGAACTGCTCCGCCAGGTAGAACGGCTGCGAGAAGAACCGTTCGATCTTGCGGGCCCGGGCCACGATCAGCTTGTCTTCCTCGCTCAGCTCGTCGACGCCCAGAATCGCGATGATGTCCTGAAGCTCCTGGTAACGCTGCAGGATGGTCTGAACCCGCCGGGCCACCGCGTAGTGCTCTTCGCCGACGTACTGCGGATCCACAATGCGCGACGAGGAAGCCAGCGGATCGATGGCCGGATATATGCCCTTCTCAGAAATGCTCCGGGACAGCACGATAAACGCGTCCAGGTGGGTGAACGTAGTCGCCGGGGCCGGGTCGGTCAGGTCGTCCGCCGGCACATAGATAGCCTGCACCGACGTCACCGCGCCTTTCTTGGTCGATGTGATCCGTTCCTGAAGCTCGCCCATCTCCGTTCCCAGAGTCGGCTGATAGCCCACCGCTGAGGGCATGCGACCCAGAAGGGCCGACACCTCGGACCCCGCCTGAGAGAAGCGGAAGATGTTGTCGATGAACAGCAGCGTGTCGGCCCCCGACTCATCGCGGAAGTTCTCCGCCATGGCCAGCGCCGCCAGCCCCGCCCGCAGACGAGCCCCCGGCGGCTCGTTCATCTGACCGAAGACCATCGCGGTGTGCTCGATGACCTTCTTGACCTTGCCTTGGGCGTCCTTGAACTCCGCCTCCTGCATCTCCAGCCAGAGGTCATTGCCTTCGCGGGTTCGTTCACCCACCCCCGCGAACACCGAATAACCGCTGTGCTCGCGGGCGATACGGGCGATCATCTCCTGGAT
>JAZGDL010000254.1:0-2418 GCA_036477795.1 Phycisphaerae bacterium | reverse complement strand
TGCCAAAGAAACACCGGCAACGCTCCGAGTACTGGTTTTGCAGGGTTGGATCCAATCCGCCTGTTCTATTGGCTATGCAAGGTTCAATAGCATACGCTCAGAAGGTCACCGGGATCAGTGAGATCCTGGCCGGCGTTGCCTATGCCCGTAAGCGACCCTTGATCCCCACAGTGCGGATCACACGCAGCGCTTTCGCGATGATCCTGGTACGGCTGGGTAGCCTCAACGCCCTGGAACAGACCAGGCCCTCTCGCTTTTGGAACCACTGGCTTGGCGGACCGATCCCCAGTGCCGACACCGTGGGTCGGGTGTTTGCCCTGACCGATTGCGACACCATCCGAGCCGGTATTCATGAGGTCTACACCCGCTTCAAACGCAACAAAGCTCTCGAGCCTCCCTGGCACGGCCTGGTACCGTTGGTGTTGGACGGCCATGAGTCCAGCGTCAGCTACCGGCGTTGCTGCCCGGGCTGCCTCCAGCGGACCGTTCACACGACGGGTGGAGACCGTATTCAGTACTGCCATCGCAATGTCACCGCTCAACTGATTAGCGATGACATGCCCTTTCTGGTTGACGCCGAGCCACAGAAGGCTGGTGAGGATGAAGTGGCTGCGGCCATACGCCTCCTGGATCGAGTCGTCCAAAATTATCCACGGGCCTTCGACGTCGTGGCTGCCGACGCCTTGTATGCTCAAGCACCCTTCTTCGAATTCGTTCTGCAGCTGGGCAAAGATGTACTGACGGTTCTGAAGGACGAACGCCGCAATTTACTGCAGGACGCTCAAGGGTTGTTTGAGCACATGGAGCCGACCCAAACCCAGGATGGAAGCCAACGACGATGCACGTGGGACGCGGAGGGTTTCCGCTCTTGGCCCTCGCTCAATCGCTCGGTCCGGGTGGTACGCAGCCTGGAAACATCAACCGTCCGCCGCCAGCTCGACAACCAGGAAGAGACCCTGGTGTCCGATTGGATGTGGGTGACCACCCTTTCGAGATCCCAGGTGTCCACCCCTGCAATCGTGGATCTGGGGCACAGCCGCTGGGACATCGAGAACCAGGGCTTCAACCAGGCGGCAAATCAATGGCACTCGAACCACGTGTACAGACACCATCCGATCGCCATCCTGGCGTTCTGGTTGCTGACCATGCTGGTCATCAACGTGTTCCGCGCCCTCTACCTGCGAAACCTCAAGCCCCAACGACGTCGGCATAGCAGCATGCTTCATGTCGCTCGCTGCCTCACCGCGGAACTCTATAAGGGGATGGGCGAACACCTACTGCCGATCCCGACCTGACCACCCTGGCCCCCATCCCCTGCGACATCTCAACCACGAAAACCGCGCATCGAATCGATCGCCCTACATTCGTCGACGCCGCTGCGCTCCGACCGTCCCGAAACCTGCCTCGCAGCCAACCGCAGACGCCCCGAAATCGGCCGATCACCCCGTGCGAATATCCTGCCTCCCAAAAAATAGGCTAAACCACGCTAGCAGCAGGCCTTAGCCAACAACTTGCGGAATCGCTGCGCCGCGGGCGGTCAGATTGATTTACAGGTCGAATCCGTGATACCATGGTGCCGGCGCGCTTGGCCGGCTGCTGGGTTTATCTCGGTCAGGGACAGGCGGGGAGAAGCTGTGAAGCGCCGTCGGGCGCCCTCCCACGGTACGGGTATTGTGTTACTCCGGCGCAGGTTGAGGAGATGTGAATGGGCCTTTGTCTCTATGGCAGCGAACGCGGGCGGGCGGGCGTCGTTCCCTATTGTTTTTCCGTAGGGCACCGCGTGGCGACCGCCCGCACTCTACTAATTTCGATGTGGCTTATACTTGGCTGCGTTTTTGCCGTCTCGGCATCCGAAGGGCGCAGTGACCAGCCGTCGGACAAATCTTCGGCCACTTCGAGGCGGACGGGGCGTATTCGTTTCGAGCGACTGCCGACGGCATCATTGCCCCGTTTCGTTCATTTCAACGGCAGTTCGCGAGCCTCGCTTCTACCCGAAGACAACGGCTCGGGATGTGCATGGGGCGATTACGATGGTGACGGCGATGACGATCTATACCTGTGCAATATGAACGGCCCATACCTTATGGATGCCGCCAAGCGTCGTCGACTTCCGGGCAGCCGACTCTGGCGTAACGACGGAGGCGGGCGGTTCACCGACGTAACCGACGCGTGCGGCCTCGCCGAATCGCGGATGGACATGGCCGCCGTGTTCGCTGACTTTGACAACGACGGCGACGCGGATCTGATTGTCACGCATCTGGAAGGCGTTCGCTTGTTCCAGAACAACGCAGGGCGATATCGTGACGTTACCAATGAACTCGGGCTGGGCGGCGTGAAGAGCTATTGCCTTGGGGCTGCCTGGGGAGATTACGATCGCGACGGACGGCTGGACCTCTATGTGGCCGGGTACATCGATTT